>CALJUA010000033.1 GCA_937975715.1 uncultured Candidatus Planktophila sp. | reverse complement strand
CTAAAGCCCATGCTTCACCAATTCCATAATAGCCGGGATAGAAGCGTTTAAATCTCCGCTTTAAGGATTCACCTTGGCATGTCTCATGTGCTTCATCACACTGAAAATATGCGTGGTTTTGTGCCAGCACCCGTGCGGACTGTTGTAAGTCGTGGTTGACAATCAGAGAGGAGAGATTGCGAAGGATTCGCTGCCGATTGATTTCGGTTACAAGCGCAAAGTCATCGTTGTAGGTTTGTCCTTGCGCGATGTTAGGTAAAACTAAAAAGCAAATCGCAATGAGGTAACGCATGGTTTAGTATAGCATTTAATCCACCGAAAGGGAAGAAGTTTGTGCCAAGCGAACCATTTCTGATTCACTAAGGAGTCTGCAACGACAATGTGCGT
Source organism: uncultured Candidatus Planktophila sp. (assembly GCA_937975715.1). Taxonomy (GTDB): domain Bacteria; phylum Actinomycetota; class Actinomycetes; order Nanopelagicales; family Nanopelagicaceae; genus Planktophila. Next base: position 1,510 of record CALJUA010000033.1, on the reverse strand, counting down.
CACCGCGAAACTCAGACCAACGGGCTCCATCCTCGAATACGATAAGCTTATGATCCGGTACTGGTTCTTGATTCGAACATTGGTACTGAAGATCTACAGATACAGCGATCAGACGATCTACTCGATACTCATACCAATGGGACAGTCCCTCCGGAATCGGGTCTTGTAAACCGTCCAAAATTGTTATTCCAGTTGGTGTCAAGCCAGTGTTCGGCATTCAATAGCTCCACTTCATCTGCAATCTGAATTAAATCTCTTACTTCCGATACATCGTCAAGATTAATACGTTTCGGAAGTACAGGATCGATTCTAAAATAATGATCCTTTAAAACTCGTGAGCACTGATAATGCGAAACATCAACTGTTCCCTCCATTGCCATGTTTGTTGCGTAACGAATCCATTTTGTCAAACCCCAATCGAGCGTTTCCCCGTCGATCCCTTGACTAAGACGCCCGGTAGAGATTGAGAGTAATCGAATATCATCGAGATTCGCTCCAACCGTACCCCGGTCCAAGCTCTGCGCGAGGGCGCACATCGAAGGATTGTTCGCGATGATCCCTCCGTCGATGTATCCTTGATAGGACGGAAAGTAAGAAGGCGCGGCTGTGGTCCGTAACGCAACATCTACAATCCTTTGATCAAGATCTGACGAATCCAGATTATGGAAAAACTTAGGTTTCCAAGTTCCTACATCATCTGCCATCAAATCGAAAGTTGGAATTAAAACCTTACGCTCAAGATCACCTAGCTTATGTTCTCCAAAGATACTGTAGAGAACATCGTACAACCTAGTATTATCGTATTGTGAGTTGAACACTCCACCCAAAATACGATGGAAAACAGTGGGTCGAAAGAATACTGTCTGACCAGCTTTCCAGTAGAAATCAACTAGATCTTCCGGTTTTAATCCGAAAGCAAGGCCCAGAGCGATAATCCCACCAGTAGAAGTGCCAGCATACAAATCAGCATCTAATACTCCTAAACGTTGGATTAACCTTGCTAGTAAGATTCCTCGAATTCCACCACCGTCTGCTGATAAAATCTTGAATGTATTCATAACTCATAGTATCATCTCCAATAGAGGCGATACTAACTCAAATGTGTAATTGCTTGTTCAATATTTGTCTTAGCGTTCTTGTCGTACTTCTTCTTGAAATGAGGATGCCAGAATACTTTTTCTGGGTTTACTGATTCAAGGAATGTCTTACGACCCAGCTTCCACAGATCATCTGATAGGTGTGCATATTCCTTACGAATCAGATCAGTTACATGTGTAAATTCTTCATACGAAAGTCCGAAGTACGACCAATCAACATCACGAATGATTCGACCAGCAATCGTGCTTCCTTCAAAGGAAGGTTTCGTGCTCAGAATTGGATTCTCAGGTAGAAGATTCCCAACAATTGAACACGCGAGAAATGCAGAACACTCTTCATTATTCTTTTCACCGGGTACACAACGAGAATCGTGATTCATCCATGCGTAACGTACTACCGGCATGAGTGGTGT
>CALJUA010000032.1 GCA_937975715.1 uncultured Candidatus Planktophila sp. | reverse complement strand
ACCGCGCCCACCACAGCGGCGACGAGAGATGCAGACTTCTTTCTACTGAACATCTCCCTCTCCTTCCACCAATTGTTTCCGTAACCTGATTTATGTTGTTCGATTATGAACTTGTATTTCGTGCAGTGCGCTCTTGGATTACGAATGACCAAGTAAGTGCTGCTGTAAGTCCCTGAACTGTTCCGCTTGGAAGAACTCCGTTAACAGTATTTTCTGAACCTGCAGGAAGAGAGATTGTTAATCTCAACTTATTAACTCCGGCAGCCGTCAATGTTGGAAGGGTGATGTTTGCTGCTCCCGCCTTAAGAGCAGAGACAGATGTTGGTGCAAGTACAGTTGCAAGACCAGAAGAGCAGCTACCTGCACCTGTCTGTGTCCATGTACCTGTACATGAGCTGATGGAGATCCGTAGGCCCTTTGTCGGGTCATTGACCAAAGTATTTGAATCAACTGATGAGAGCTGAAGAGTAGGTGTTTCACCATCAAGGTTTCCTGCAATTGTGAGGTTGATGTAGCGATTGACTGTATCCCCCGGACCCATTGCAGTAATTGCTGAGGTGAATTCTCCTGAGCCGCCAAGTGCTGAGTAGGTAAGGCTCAAGGTACCTGTTGTGACAGAACCACCTGATGTGTTGGTCGCTGTAGCAGTAAGTGCTGCGAATACGTTAGAGGCAACCATTCCTGCTCCGCCTAGAGCTGCGGCCACGACAATTGTGATCTTGAGTGCCACGCTGCCTGCACTCTTGGATAGCGCTGATGTCATTGGGTTCATGAGTTGCTCCCTACCTTTTCTTTTGCTTCTCTCTCGATCGCAAGTGATTCTTGCAAGTTATCGATAAGTTCTCTGTACTGCTGGCTATTACGACGTTCTTCGATGTAGAGCTCTTTGTAGACACGTTCTGGTGTGAAAGATGCGACGATTTTTTTGCGGAATAAGAATGCAAAGAGTCCGAGAATATTTGCAATCACCAAGAAACTTGCAGCTGTCTGCCGTCCTTGGACTGTGTTCATATAAACCATTGGACGACCGGCATATGGAACTGTCTTGATGACCAATGAAACTTTTGCATAAGGTGAAACGATAAATGGATCGCGATCTGCGCTTTCATTGGCATCACCTTTTGTGATGATGCGAAGTGCGCCGTTGTAATCACGGATTTCGACGATTCGGTGTGAGTAATAAACACCAGTAACTTGATTGTTGACAGCAATCACATCACCAACTTGCAATGAAGTCGCAGGTGCGAGACGTGTGAGATAGACATCTCCGGGATTAGCAGCTGGTTGCATTGATCCTGTGAGAATTGGTGAGAATCCATATCCAAACTTGCTAGTAAGAACTGCGGGCACAATTGCTACTGAAAGGGCAATAGCAACGAAAAATACGTTGCGTACCTTTCGGCTTGTGGTTGCTGTTCTGGTCATGGCCTCAAGGTATGTGGCAAACCTCACGAGAACCTCACGCTTTCCTCATGAGGGCTCCACAATGCTTATATTTCGCCACTTTTGGTGGAATTACCTTCCCAGGCAACCTACCCTTAGGCCATCACGAAAAGCTGAAGGGATCTACACAAATGGGTCAAGAAGAGCACAGCGTTCTGGTTGTCGACGACAATCAGGACGTTCGCGATCTCGTTGTTCACATCCTCAGTGCTGATGGCTTTCACGTCTATGCAGCGGTAGACGGCGAGAATGCTCTCGCTATCCTCAACAGTAACAAGGTCGACCTTGTACTTCTCGATGTGATGATGCCAGGAATGTCAGGACTTGATGTTCTCAATGAGATTCGTAACGGCTCCAATAAGAAAATAAGGGAAATCCCCGTAATGATGATCACTGCAAAATCTTCAACAGAAGATATTGATAAGGCGTTGGCGCTGGGTGCTAACTCATATGTGGTCAAGCCATTTCGAGGCACAACAATTCGCGAAAAAGTGAGCACAATTTTAGAACTTCCATTTAACGGTTAAAGACAACGGAGAGAAAATGAAGAAAGTAATCGCACTATCTATGGTGGCGGCGCTATCTATTGCAATCGCTTCCGTGACATATGCAGCAGAGACAACAAATCCATACGGAACCGCAACCGTCGATCCTGCGGGTCCTAACGAGGTCATCTTTACTGTTTCAAAAGGTTCGAAAAAAGTTGAGTACACCACAGCAAAGCTTGCAAAGGTGAAGTCCTCCGTCATTTCAATCTATGAACCATTCTTGAAAAAGCGACAGAGCTTCACAGTTATTCCAATGAAGACCTTCTTCTCGCTTGTTGGAATTTCAGGAAACGACAAGGTTGTTACAACTGCGCTTAATGATTATGTCTATACCAACACTGCATCAAAGTTCATCGCTGCAAATGCTTACATCGCTATCAAGCGTAATGGCACAGATATTCCTTACGATCAAGGTGGCCCAATTCGTCTTGTCTTTGCAGATAAGAGCGTCTGGGCAAAGAACCTTGATGC
>CALJUA010000031.1 GCA_937975715.1 uncultured Candidatus Planktophila sp. | reverse complement strand
CTGGTCCTGGTCGCACAGAGAAGAATGTCGTTGGCTATCCATTGATGCCTATCTATATGGCTAAAGCTGGCGGATTCTTCTTCATCGTCTTCGGTGTTACTGCTTTCTTAGGTGCCGTAGCATCAATCAACCCAATCTGGCTCTACGGTCCATATACACCAGGGCAAATTTCCGCTGGTTCTCAGCCTGACTGGTATATGGGTTGGCTTGATGGCTTGGTGCGTATGGCGCCACCGCTTGAGACCCATGCCTTTGGGCACACAATCTCCTGGAACATCTTGATCCCAGGTCTGATATTGCCAGGCATTATGTTCACACTCCTTGCCGTCTATCCATTTATCGAAAGCTGGGCAACTGGTGATAAGCGCGAGCACCATCTCCTTGATCGTCCACGCAATGCACCAAACCGCACAGCACTTGGTGCAATGGCACTTACCTTCACGGTTGTCTCTTTGCTCAACGGTGGTAACGACATCATCGCTACAACTTTCCACCTCACCATCAACCAGATGATGTGGTTCTCGCGAATCGGTGTTCTTGTATTGCCTCCGATTGCATTCGTGATTACCAAGCGCATCTGTCTCTCCTTGCAGCGCGCAGATCGTGATCTCGTACTGCATGGTCGCGAGACAGGTCGCCTTGTTCGTCTTCCACATGGTGAATTTGTTGAAGTCCACGAGCCAATCTCTGCCGAGCAGGCCTGGACTCTTACATCTCACGAGCAGCTAGCGCCTCTTGAACTACCCGAGTTCGATGGAGCTGGAGTTCGTCGTCCTAAGGCTCTGGTCAACAAATTGCGCAATCGCATCTCACGCGCTACTGCAGTTGCAGTTCCCAAGGCAACTGAGACAGAGCGCAAAGAGCTAGAAGGACATCACCCTAGCTAGTCAATTTCAAACGCAAGCTTTTGAAAGCGTTTAAGAACGCTGTACTAAAGCGACCCCCAAGGCCGTCATTGCTATGCCGATGATCGCCTGGGGGTTTAGCTTTTCACCGAACAAGATAAATGCTTGAATCGCAGTTGTTGGTGGAACAAGATAAAGCAGACTAGAGACTCGAGCTGCGCTTCCATGAGTTAACATCCACAACAGTAAAAGGATTGCGATGAGCGAGGTAACAACTACCGCCCACCCCATTGCAAGAGAAGACTCAAGGTTCCAATCGATCGAAGTTCTTCCAGAGGCAACTGAATAGATACCGAGAACGATTCCAGCGATAAGGAATTGATAAGTAGTACCAGCCAGAAGTGGAATCGAATGACCTAACTTCTTCTGCATCAGCGTTGCCGATGTTGAACCCGAAAGAGCTGCAATCAATAGCGCCAATGCAATTACCGTCATCTCCCCTGTTCGCGAGAAAGCTGGAGCAAGAACGAGAATCACGCCAGCCAACCCAAGGAAGAGCCCCAACAATTGATTGCGAGTGAGCTTCTCACCGAGCAATCTGACAGCAATCAATGAGACTAGAACTGGTTGAAGACTGGTGATCACTGAGGCGATTCCAGAAGGTGAACCTTGGGCAATTGCTTCCCAGACTCCCCCAAGATAGAGCGCGTGCAAGGCAATACCGATAGCTAAGGACGCAAGGAGATCACCTCGAGTGAGCTTAAGTGAGTGTCCTAAGGCTTTAGTAACAAGCGCCAAAATACCTGCGGCAATTAGAAGTCGAACCGAGAGAAAGAAGATGACATCGG
>CALJUA010000030.1 GCA_937975715.1 uncultured Candidatus Planktophila sp. | reverse complement strand
CCATGTTATGAAGCTTTGACTTAGCGAACTCAACACCAGCACGTGCGACTTCTACTGGGTTGCCAACGCCATTTCCTGGTTGCGGTGCAAAGACAGGTACCCCAACAGATTCACCAACAACTTGAAGTTGATTAACGGCATTCGGGCGTTGAAGGTCTGATGCAACAAGAATCGGTGTATCACCTTGGTCCTTATAAAACTTTGCAAGCTTTGCGGCGAGAGTTGTCTTACCAGCACCTTGAAGACCGGCCAACATGATGACGGTGGGTGGGTTCTTAGCAAAACGAACGCGTCGCGCTCCTCCACCGAGAATCTCAGTGAGTTCTTTATTTACTAACTCGAAGATCGCTTGTGCCTGATTTACTCCCGATTGCAGAGTGGGCAGGAGTTCAAGTGCACCAACTTGGACTTTCTCAATAAAGGTATCAACTACTTCTCGCGCTACATCTGCTTCAAGCAAGGCCTGGCGAATCTCTGCAGCGGTATTTTCGATATCGCTAGATGAGAGTTTGCCGCGATTGCGGAGAGAGCCAAAGACTCCAGAGATTTTTGAGGAGAGTGCGTCGAACATAATGGAGCGATACTACTTGAGAGAGGCTTGAATACGCGAAGCGACCTCTGCTGCTCGCTCTGGAGTAAGCGCTCCCCCGCCAATTTCAGTCACATACAAGGTATCGATCGCCTCTGCGCCGAGAGTTGCGACGATGGCAGATTTGATATCGATATTGCATTTCTTCACAGTATCGCCGATAGAGAAAAGTAGCGCAGTTCTGTCATGGCTTCGGACTTCAATGACGGTTGCATCGGTTGCGGCATCTGCAAAGGTTTCTACGATTGGCGGCGGTACAGGAATTGTCGGCATGCGCGAGTACGTCTCAATACGATCTCTAATTCGCTCGGCTAATTTCTCTTCCGCCTCTAGCCCCTTGATTAACTCTCGAAGGAGCCCTTCGCGAGTGAGCGAATCAGCATGAGGATCAGGAACCACAATCCACTCCATCACCGCCACGCGATCGACAGTCTTAGTACGTGCACTTCGGACATCAAGTCGCAAGAGATTAAGTACGCCAGAGACAATCGAGAGAAGTCCAGTCTTATCTGGTGAAATGACTTCGATTGCATAGACAGAGCCACGGTCTTCTATCGAGACATCCAGGCGACCCAACTGAGCACGGGCTACTTGGTCGGGGGTTAACTCTGGCTGCTCTGTAATCGTGTTGTCGGTGATGGCAAGTTTTGTCTTACGTACTAGTTCATTAACAAGCGTTGCCTTCCATTCACTCCATGCTGCGCGCCCGGTTGCGACGCCATCAGCGATACTGAGTGCGTGGAGCAATTCAAGAGTGCCCACATCAGTGATGTTCTCTGCAACACTTGAAATTGTTGCTGGGTCGTCAAGGTCTCGTCGTGTGGCTGTTGCTGAGAGCAAAAGGTGGTGGCGAATCAATGTCTGGATTGTCGCAACATCTCTCTCGTTGAAACCGATTCGAGTAGCAAGTGGCCTGATGAGCGCTTCACCTCGAATGGAGTGATCATCTTCTGTGCCTTTACCAAGGTCATGAAAGAGAGAGGTAAAGAGAAGGATGTCCGGGCGGTGTACTTCACGCGTATGAGCAGCAGCAGCGACAGCTGTCTCCACCATGTGGCGATCGACCGTGTGGCGATGCAGAACATTGCGCTGAGGCAGAGATCTCACGCCAGCCCATTCCGGAATCCAATGGAAGATGATTTCTTCTTGATCCAGGGCTTCAAAGATTTCCACCATTGCAGGACCTGCACCAATAAGTGCAATGAGATATTCACGAGCTTCACGAGGCCATGGTTGCGCCAAGACTCCCCTCCCAGCATCTAACGCATCAGCGTAGATTCGGAGAGAATCAAATGAGAGTCGCAATCCAAGCTGGGCGGCAGTTGCAGCTGCACGCAATCCAATAACAGGATCGCTATCGATATCAAAAGTTGAATCAATCACGACTTCGTTATTACTCACGCTAATTCCAGGTGCAATAGTTGTTGAACGTACACGCCGTAAGAATCGACCGAGGCCATCTTTGCCTTTATGGTGATATTGATGCCACGCCATCTGCATCAGGTAATCAACTGCTCTCGCCGATTGCGCAACATCGCTCATGAGCGCATCTGCATCCGAATAACCAAGCTCGGCTGCAACCTTGTCTTGCTCGGCAAATAGCAGGAGATCTTTGTCGCGACCACTCGTATTGTGTAGAGTCTCTCGAACGGTAGAGAGAAGAGATTCGGCTTGGCTTACGCGTTCCATTGGAAGAGATATCGCGCCAGATGTATTCATAGCACGAAGAGCGGTGATATCTCGCAGACCACCTCGAGACTCTTTGAGGTCTGGCTCGAGAAGATAGGCCAATTCGCCATTGCGTTCGTAGCGCTCTTCTAGCGTGGCTTCGAGCAAAGGAAGATACTTACTGCTTTCGCTCCGCCAACTCTCCAGCGCCATCGATTGAATATCGGCAACTAAGTCAGCGCTTCCGCAGATGAGACGAATATCCAGAAGCCCCATTGCGACTTTGAGATCATCTTCGAGAGCAGCTCGAACTTCTGCTCGCGTGCGAACCGAGTGATCTACCTTGATCTTCTGATCCCATAATGGGTAGAGAATGGCGTTGACGAAGGCCGTCAGCTCGGAAGTTTTGTAAGAACCTTTATGAAGAATGGCGATATCTAAATCCGAACCTGGAGATAGCTCGCCGCGACCGAAACTTCCGACCGCGGCGATAGCCAGCTCTTCCGAATCAGCACCACTCGCGAGGAATAAGTCAGAGAGAAGGAGGTCGCGCTCGTTAGAACGCAACCTCCTCTCTCGTGTACCCATGACGTGATTCTATGGTCGAACTAGACGTTATCTAGTCAGGACTAGATAGCGTCGAGGCCGCGCTCTCCCGTGCGAACGCGGACAACTTGATCAACAGAAGTTGTCCAGACTTTTCCATCACCAATGGATCCGGTTCCGGCAGCCTTAACAATGACATCAACGATATTTGCAGAGTCTGCATCGTCAACGAGTACCTCTAGTCGAACTTTAGGAACGAGATCTACGGTGTATTCAGCACCTCGGTATACCTCTGTGTGACCTTTCTGTCGACCGAAGCCACTGGCTTCAGAGACAGTCATGCCAGTGATACCTGCAGCTTGCAGTGCATCTTTTACTTCATCGAGCTTAAATGGCTTGAGAATTGCGGTAATGAGTTTCATAGGTTTGCGCCTCCTCGTGATGAGCTTGCATATTCGTATGCTGATTCAGCATGTTCCTTGAGATCGATTCCTTCAATTTCAGCATCCTTAGTGACGCGGAATCCAATGGTCTTCTCGATTGCAAAACCAATAATGAGCGTTGCAACAAATGAGTAACCCGCTACGAGTGCGACACCGAGGGCTTGCTTACCCAAGAGAGTTGTTCCGCCACCGTAGAAGAGGCCATCAAGACCGATGCTGTTTACTGCTGATGCACCGAAAAGTCCGATAGCGAGTGAACCCCAGATTCCTCCGACAAGGTGGACGCCAACAACATCGAGTGAATCATCGAAGCCGAACTTGTACTTCAGGCTCACAGCTAGCGCGCAGAGAATTCCTGCAACGAAACCGATTACCACTGCAGCCCATGGTGCAACGAATGCACATGCTGGCGTAATTGCTACAAGACCTGCTACAGCACCCGATGCCGCTCCTAATGATGTTGCATGACCGTTGCGAATCTTCTCCACCGCGAGCCATCCAACGATCGCTGCTGCAGCTGCAACTTGTGTGTTCATAAATGCAAGGCCAGCTATTCCATTAGCGCCGAGTGCTGAACCTGCGTTGAAGCCGAACCAACCGAACCACAAGAGGCCTGCGCCGAGCATGACGAGAGGTAATGAGTGTGGACGCATTGGATCCTTGCGCCATCCGATTCGCTTTCCAAGAACTATTGCGAGAGCTAGACCTGCTGCACCCGCATTGATATGGACAGCGGTACCGCCGGCAAAATCTTCAATGCCTTTACCTGCGAGGAAACCGGTTCCGGTGACAACGTCACCGACTTTGTTTCCAAATGCAAAGACCCAGTGAGCGACCGGGAAATAAACGACTGTCGACCAAATTGCAACAAAGATTCCCCATGAAACAAACTTCGTGCGATCCGCAATCGCTCCAGAGATAAGCGCTGGAGTAATAATCGCAAACATCAACTGGAATGCTGCAAAGACCAACAGCGGAATCGGGTAAATACCGCCATTATTGGTGAAGTCATTTACAGCGCCACCTAGTCCGCTTAAGGAGAAGTTTCCGTACCAGGCTGAATCTGCTTTGTATCCAAAAGCTAATTCAAAACCATAAATGACCCAGAGAATGCTCACGATACCGATTGTGACCATCGACATCATCATCATATTAAGAACGCTCTTGGTGCGAACCATTCCACCGTAGAAGAATGCAAGACCAGGAGTCATCAGTAAGACGAGCGCACTACTGATGAGAATAAATGCAGTGTCACCACTATTGAGAACAACGTCTCCCATTGTTAAACCTCACATATAAATAGAAACTGCTAGAACTCGCCGTTGAGATGGGAGAAAGGTCGCAAAGTGGAGTTACAGAATGAGGCAAAGGGGGTTAAGGCGGTGCAACAAAATGGCAGGAAATGTTTCAGGCAGGTTAATCCCGCAAGAGCCCGTCTATGTAGCTCTGGCTCTCAAAGGGAGCAAAATCGTTAATTCCTTCGCCTGTGCCGATGAATTTGATAGGCAGATCCAGCTGGTCCTCAATTGCAAGGGCTACTCCCCCGCGGGCTGTTCCATCGAGTTTGGTCACAATCAAACCGGTGACTTCAACGGCTTCACTAAAGAGCTTTGCCTGAATCAATCCGTTCTGGCCAGTTGTTCCATCAATGACAAGGAGAACTTCTGCAACCGGTGCACTCTTTTCAATGACTCGCTTAATCTTTCCTAGCTCTGCCATCAAATCGTTCTTTGTGTGTAGTCGTCCTGCGGTATCGATGATCACATATGAGGCACCTGAATCTGTACCTCGTTTTACTGCATCAAAAGCAACAGATGCTGGTTCGCCTTCATGCTTTCCCGTAATCACATCAACGCCGACGCGCGAGCCCCATGTTGAAAGCTGTTCAACGGCGGCTGCGCGAAATGTATCTGCCGCTCCCAAAACTAATGTGTGTGATTGGTTCTTTAAATACTGAGCCAACTTCGCAACTGATGTTGTCTTACCGACACCGTTGACACCCACAACCAATATGACCGCCGGAGATGCAGCTGGAGCTAAGGCGCGGTTCTTTTGCGAGAGATGTGATTGCAGAATCTCGCGGAGAGCGCCTTCTGCATCATCACCTTTGATTTTCTTGCCTTCTGTAATCAACTTCTCAGAGAGAACGGGACCTAAATCTGCTGCAAGAAGCTCTGATGAGAGTTCATCCCAATCCAGTAAGGATGCAGTGGATTCACCTTTGAGTTTTGAAACAAAACGCGAGAAGAGACCCATCAGGCTTTACCCCTTAGGCGTTTGCAGTCTCGCGAAGACGCTGCGAGATAACTTCGGTTACGCCATCGCCGCGCATTGTTACGCCGTAGAGCGCATCTGCAATCTCCATGGTGCGCTTCTGGTGAGTAATGATGATGAGCTGTGAATTTTCACGAATCTCTTCAAGAACACCGAGCAAGCGACCTAGGTTGACATCATCGAGCGCTGCTTCAACTTCGTCGAGTACGTAGAACGGGCTTGGACGTGACTTAAAGATCGCAACGAGCATCGCAACGGCTGTCAGTGACTTTTCGCCACCTGAGAGAAGTGAGAGACGCTTCACGCGCTTTCCTGGTGGGCGCGCTTCTACATCGACGCCAGTATTGAGGAGGTCATCTGGATTTGAGAGGAAGAGCTTTCCTTCTCCGCCAGGGAACAAGCGACCGAAGATGTCCTTGAAGTGCGCTGCAACTTCTGTGTAGGCCTCCATAAAGACTTCCTGAACTTTGTCATCAACTTCCTTGATGATGTCGAGGAGATCCTTCTTGGTGCGCTTCAAATCTTCGAGCTGTTCTGCAAGGAACTTCAAGCGTTCTTCAAGTGCGTTGTACTCTTCAAGAGCAAGCGGGTTGATCTTGCCGAGCAAGTTCAGTGAACGCTCAGCAGAAGCAAGGCGCTTCTCCTGCTGATCACGGCGATAAGGGATGAGCTCTGTCGCAACAATTTCGCCCTCATCGGTCTCGATAAATGTTGGAACATCCTTATCAGGACCGTATTCGCCAATCAGCGTTGGAATATCTATACCAAGTTCTTCGACAGCCTTAGTCTCAAGCGCCTCAATACGCATGCGTTGTTCTGCGCGAGCGATCTCGTCGCGGTGAACGCTTGTAGTGAGTTGATCCAGTTCAGCGGTGAGTTCGCGGCCACGTGTGCGAACAGTGAGAGTCTCGCTGTCGCGATCAGTGCGTGAGCTTTCCAGACGCTGACGTTCTGCTGAAGACTTAGCGATAGAACGTTCGATATGAATCAAAGCTTCGTATGCCGCTTCCGCAATTGCCTGTGAAATTACCGCACCACGAGCACGGGCACCACGTCGTGCAACTGCACGTTCCGATGCTTCGCGCTCCGCATTTGCAGCATCCTTCAATGATTGTGCACGAGCTGCAATTGATGTCACGCGCTCTTCCGATGTACGAACCGCAAGACGAGATTCCATCTGTGAAGAACGGGCCGCTGAAACTTCCTCACGAAGGCTCTCTGCACGCGTGCGATCAGGTTCTGCGATCTCACCTTGCTGACCAAGTTGAGATTGGGCAATTGCGAGTTCGTTCTCATCGCGGGATTTAGCAGCAGATGCTTCGGTAATTGCTTGAGTCAGACGCTCAACCTCAGCTGATGCTGACTTCATGTTCTGGCCAGATACTGCGAGCTGCTCGGTAAGCGCTGCGATGCGAGCATCGGATTCATTGAGCTGTGCCAGAGCTGCATCGAAGTCGCTTTGCTTGCTATCTACCTCTGCAGCTGCCGTGGAGATTTCAAACTTAAGTCGGTCACATGTGCGAACGAGTTCTTCGGCCTGTGCCTCAAGTCCATTGATGAGAGCTTGAATTTCAACGAGTGAGTTAGATGATGCAGAACCACCGCGTGCGCGATGGGCTGTAATGACATCGCCGTCACGAGTAACGACAGTCAAGCCCTTGTGCTCGCGCAAGATGCTTTCAGCATCGCGAGCATGCTCAACGACAACAGTGTTGCCAAGAAGCTGAGAGAGAAGCTCAGAGATCTGCGATGAGCGCACATGCGAAAGAAGAGATGTGAGGTTACCTGGAACGCTTGATGATGAATGTGCACCTGGCTCGTAGACAAGCACATCTGCCTGTCCAAGGTTTTCACTGCGAAGGGTTGTCAGTGCTGTGACTGCTGCATTGATATCACGGACTACAACTGCATCTGCAAGTGTTCCGAGAGCAGCTGCAGTTGCCGCCTCCCAACCAGAATCAATCTGTATCAAGGATGCGATGCTTCCGAGAAGGTTTACGCCACGTGAGTCACGAACAAGTGCTGCAGCTCCATCGCGCGATTGAGATGTAATGCGCATCGCTTCAAGCTTTGATTCAACAGCATTGCGTTCGCGATCTGCTGCGCGCTCTGCATCAACGAGTTCTGCATGCTTCTTCTTTGCAGAATCAAGTGCGCTCTTAGCTACTTCAAATTGTGAATCGAGTCCAAGTTCGCCAGCATCTGCGCCAGCAATTTCCATTTCGAATTGGCTGTAGGCGGCCTTTGCTTGATCGACCCGAGATTGTGCTTCAGAGCGTGCAGTTGTGAGACGTGCAATTTCTTCAGCATTTGCTTCGAGACGCGCTGCCAGAGATTTAATGTGACCTTCTTGGCGCGCAGTTCCTTCACGCTGATCTGCGATTGCGCGAAGCGCTGCATCGATTGTGTCTTCTTCTGCCTTCAGTGCGGCTTCTAGTTGTGCAAGTTTTGTGGTTGCCTCTTCTAAGGCAGCTTCTGCTTGAACAGTCTCTTGGCGAAGTCGTGACTCTTCTTCAAGAAGTGATGCAGCCTCTGCTTCAAGTGCTTCTGGATCGCGACCAGCGGAGCGAGCTTCTTCTGCCTCTTCCGCGAGGAAGCGCGAACGTTCTTGCGCCAAAGACTGTGTGCTGCGGAATTTTTCACGAAGGCCAGAGAGGTTGTAGAAGTTCTCTTGCGCTGCAATCAACATTGGAGTTTCAAATGCTGCTTGAGCATCGAGCTCCTCTTCACGCTTGCGCGCCTTATCTAGCTCAGCTTCTACGCCTGCACGACGCTCGCGAAGGGCGTTCTCATCTGCAACTTCAGCGTCGAGAGTCTTTGAGAAAGCAATGTAATCATCTGCAAGGAGACGAAGGCGTGCATCACGTAGATCTGCCTGGATAGTTGCAGCCTTCTTTGCGACTTCAGCTTGCTTACCCAATGGACGCAACTGACGACGAAGTTCAACGGTAAGGTCATTAACGCGCGCCAGGTTTGCCTGCATTGAATCGAGCTTGCGAAGAGCTTTCTCTTTACGCTTGCGGTGCTTAAGCACGCCTGCAGCTTCTTCAATGTAAGCACGACGTTCTTCAGGTGTTGCCATCAAGATTGCATCGAGCTGGCCTTGGCCGACGATGACGTGCATTTCGCGACCGATACCTGAGTCAGAGAGAAGCTCTTGGATATCGAGAAGACGTGATGCTTCACCGTTAATTTGATATTCGCTCTGTCCATTACGGAAGAGAATGCGAGAGATTGTTACTTCGGTGTAATCGATATTGAGTGCGCCATCGCTGTTGTCGATCGTGACAGCAACTTCTGCACGACCGAGTGGTGCGCGACCTGATGTTCCGGCGAAGATGACATCTTCCATCTTTCCGCCGCGAAGTGACTTTGCACCCTGCTCACCCATTACCCAGGTGAGCGCATCAACTACGTTTGATTTTCCTGAACCATTTGGACCAACGACACACGTGATTCCGGGTTCGAGACGAAGGGTCGTCGCAGATGCAAAGGATTTAAATCCTTTGAGGGTCAGACTCTTCAAATACACGGCGCAAACCTACCTTGCAGTTGGGTTTACATATAAACGCGACTCAGCTCAACTTCAACTTGAGGGTTTGAGCCTCATTCCTTTTCAGAACTAATCTTGGCGAATGCAGAACGCGCAGCTGCTTGCTCTGCTTCGCGCTTGCTCTTACCTGTGCCAGTTGCGACAGGTTCTCCCCCGACAATTGCAGTGGCTTCAAAACTCTTATCGTGATCTGGTCCGCTCTCGGAGACCTGATATTCCAAAGTTGATTTTCCAAGGGATGCAACAAGTTCTTGCAGCGCAGTCTTGCCATCCAAACCTGCACCCATCGCCATTGCGCTATTGAGTGTTGGACCAACGAGTTTTAAGAGAGCAGCGGAAGTCTTTTCAAATCCGGTAGAGATGTACATCGCTCCGATGAGCGCTTCGAGCGCATCTGCCAGAAGTGAGTTCTTGTCACGACCGTTGGTGACTTCTTCGCCTTTACCGAGGCGGATGTATTTTCCGAGATTGAGTGAGCGCGCAATATCGGCTAGCGCGCGCATATTGACGATGCCTGAACGCAGCGGAGATAAACGACTTTCGTCGAGATCTGGATATTTGCGATAGAGCTCTTCAGTGACGACCATTCCAAGAACAGAGTCGCCCAGAAATTCCAAACGCTCATTCGTAGCAGTTAATCCTGCTTCATATGCGAATGAGCGATGGGTGAAAGCTAACTCAAGCAGTTCTACGTCGATTTCGACGTCTATCTGCTTGAGGAGATCCGAATACAAATTAGACGTCAAGAACCTGACGGCGGTTGTATGTTCCACATGTAGGGCAAGCAACGTGGTTGAGCTTTGGCTGCTGGCACTGTGGGCAATTTGAGAGTGATGCCACTGTTGTCTTCCACATTGAACGACGTGAACGTGTCTTTGAACGAGACATCTTTCGCTTTGGTACTGGCACGGTAACCGTCCTTTAACTCGAGCCACTTGAGCCAACTCGGCCTAGCGGATATGGCGTAAGTATCGCCTATTGGCCGGAAGAACCCAAATCGAGGTCTGAGAGGCCGGCCCAGCGGGCATCGACCACATCATGGGCATGGTCCTCTGGAAGGCTCTCCCACTTTTCGCCGCAATCTGGGCAGAGGCCAAGGCAATCCTCATCGCAGAGTGGATTGACCGGAAGGCTCAAAATAATTGCATCCAGGACCGGCACTTCGAGATTGACTTGCTCGCCCTCAACATAGAGCGCTTCATCTTCATCGAGGTCATCAATCTCTTCATCTCTCTTACGAGATTTCTTGCCCTTATCGTCGGTCGGTTCGTAGCGATAGAGCTCTTGAATCTTGCGATCGATAACTTGCTCGACAGGGTCGAGGCAGCGAATGCACTCTCCCTCTGCAACTGCATAGATATCAGCTGTAACAAGAATCCCCTCGGTCACTGACTCACAGCGCACATCAAGTTCAATGACATCGCCTTCAGGCACTGCAATCAAAGGAACTCCGACCCGAAACGGTGCCTCGATATCGAGTTCGTACTCTTTCATCTCTCCTGCGCGACGCGGGAGTTCATGAGTATTGAGAAGGAATGCTCCCTCGTTAGCAGGTTTCTTCGATGCCATAGCGTTGAATTAATTATCTTCTGAGAGCTGGGAAAGGACATCTTTATCGTTTGCACCTTCAAGACGTTCGCGACCACGTGCAACAGCATCCATAGTCTTATTAAGAATGACCTCAAGAGTTGCAAGGCGGCCATCGATATATGCCTCAACTTCTTCACGCTCTTGCGCTGCAATATCACGAGCATCATCAAGGATGCGCTGCGCCTCATCGCGTGCAGATTGCACGATTGCTGTTTGCTCGACCATGCGAGCTACATCTTCGCGCGCTGTTGCAATCATTGATTCGGCGCTGATGCGACCTTCTTCGATGATGCGATCACGCTCGGCGATGATGTCTTCAGCTGTATGTAAATCTGTTGGCAGAATGTCACGTGCACCTTCGAGAATCTCGAGGATTTCACCACGGTGCACAACGCAAGATGCAGAGAGCGGAACGCTGCGAGCTTCTTCAATCAGAGTGATCGCAGTATTCAGTTTTTCAATTGAATCCATAGACATATCTCTACCGTCCTCTTTTACTTACTTGCCCGGGAAGCTGCACGCGCCTTGAGCGCTGCATTAACATTTGCTGGAACCATCGTTGAAACATCTCCCCCATAGTAAGCGAGTTCCTTGACGATAGAGGAAGAAAGGAAAGAGTGAGTAGGTGACGTCGCCATAAACATTGTCTCTACGCCAGATGCCTGTGTATGAACCTGCGCCATTTGGAGCTCGTAGTCGAAGTCGGTGACAGCGCGAAGACCTTTGACAATGACATCTACATCTTTTGCCTTGCAATAGTCGACGAGCAGGCCAGAGCCCGAATCAACTTTTACATTATTAAATTGAGCGACGTTGGCGCTGATGAGATCGAGGCGCTCTTCTACGGAGAAAAGGCCATCCTTCTTGCGATTAACGAAGACAGCTACAACGACTTCGTCGAACTGCTTGCTGGCACGCTCGATGATGTCGAGGTGTCCATATGTGATGGGATCGAAGGATCCTGGGCAAACAGCGCGCTTCATATGGAGAACGCTAGCAAGATGAGAGCCAGTTATCCATTTTCAGGCGCATCGGAGAGAGGAATTCCGTAGAAAATAGTTGCCTGTCCGTAATTCTTTACGCGAATCGCTTCATATCCATATGGCCAAGAAATCTCTTTTGTCCGACTATTTCTTTCGATAGCGATAATCGCATCTGGGTGAACAAATCCATTTTCGCGGAGTTGAACCAAAGTTTCGACGATATCTATGTCATCGACATCGTATGGCGGATCGATATAGATGAAGTGATATTGATACTGAGCTTTATCGCCTAAGAACCTATGAGCACCCATTGTGTAGAGATGAAAGAGGCCAGCAAATTGCGCACTCTTGATGCTGTCGTAATTATCCGCAATCGCTTTTGCTGCAGCTTCATCTTTCTCCACTGCATGTACCAGAGCTGCACCACGAGAGAGTGCTTCGAGAGCAATAGCGCCTGTACCTGCATAGAGATCGAGCACCCGCAAACCTTCGAAATCACCGAACTCTGACATCAACGTTGAGAATAGCGCTTCACGCGCACGGTCAGAGGTGGGGCGAGTAGCTGAAGCAACTGCTGAGATAGGACGACCTTTGGCCGCTCCAGCAATAATGCGCATCGTCTTCTCCCCTAACTCTTATCGATAAATTCAGTAGCAGTATCTAACTCTAATTTCCGAAGTGCTGCCTCCAGTAAAGAATGCTTATTCAATCCACCTTCAATCAGCAAACTTGCTTCAGTTCGAGCAACTTCGATAAGCGCCTCATCGCGAAGGACGCGTAGCAGTCGAAGATGTGAACGAGTTCCAGATTGATTTGTACCCAGAACATCACCTTCACGGCGTTGTTCAAGATCGATACGTGAAAGTTCAAATCCATCAGTAGTCGAAGCCACTGCTTCTAAACGTGCACGTGCTGGCGTCTCGGCAGGTGACTTTGTCACTAAGAGGCAGAGTCCAGGTGAAGTTCCTCGACCCACGCGACCGCGTAACTGATGGAGCTGAGAGACACCGAATCTATCGGCATCCATAATCACCATCAACGTTGCATTAGGCACATCCACGCCTACTTCGATCACAGTAGTTGAAACGAGAACATCGATTTCGCCATCGGCAAATGCCTTCATCGTCTGGTCTTTCACATCAGCGCTCTGCCGCCCGTGCAATGGTGCAATTCGCAACCCATGAAGCGGACCTGATTGAAGTTCCGGTCCGAGCTCCTCTACAGCGGATAGCGATGTGTCGCTTCCTTCAAGGAATTCAAAGTCAGCGTCCTCTGAGATGTCTGCGCTAATGCGTGGTGCGACGATATAAACCTGGTGTCCTTGTTCAACTTCCTCACGGACACGCTGCCATGAGCGCTCTAGAAAATGCGGCTTCTCTTCCACCGGAACAAGATGAGTTGTAATTACCTGACGGCCCAATGGAAGTTCACGGAGCGTAGATACATCAAGGTCGCCAAAGACAGTCATCGCAACAGTTCGTGGAATCGGTGTCGCGGTCATTACGAGAAGGTGCGGAGTCACTTCTGCCTTCGATTTGAGCGCATCACGTTGTTCCACACCAAAGCGATGTTGCTCATCAACAATAACGAGAGCAAGCTCGTTAAATTCAACGCTCTCCCCTAGTAGCGCATGGGTACCAACAACTAGCCCTGCACCACCGCTTTTAATCTGCGAGAGAGCTTCTTTACGTGTTGCCGCATTCTGTGACCCCGTTAATAAGACGACGCTTGTTGCGAGATCTGAGCTGCCGAGCATTCCGCCTTGTGCTAAGTCTCCGAGCAGCTTCTGAAAAGTTCGTTGATGCTGTGCTGCAAGAACTTCAGTAGGTGCAAGCAGCGCCACCTGTCCACCGTTATCAATCACGGTCAGCGCAGCGCGAAGGGCAATCACAGTCTTTCCGGAACCAACTTCGCCTTGTAAGAGTCGATGCATGGGATGTGCTGCTGCCAAGTCATTTGCAATCTCTGCGGCGACGCTCTTCTGGCCGGCAGTAAGCTCGAAAGGTAGGCGCGCATCAAATGCATCCAGCAAACCACCTGGTTTATGAGGGCGCGCAACGGCATCTAGCTTTCGAAGTTCATCTTTGCGCTTAAGAAGAAGGAGTTGCAGAAGCAGTGCTTCATCAAAGGTCAGTCGCTCGCGTGCAAGTTCGGTTGCATCTAAATCATTCGGATGGTGAATCTGCTCAAGTGCTTGGCGAATTGTCGGGTATTGATTCTTCTCAAGGAGTGCTGCAGGGATCGGATCTTCAACTTCATCGAGTGACGCCAAAACGATATCGATACAGCTTGCTATTTTCCATGAAGGCAATTTTGCAGTCGATGGATAAAGCGGAATGAATTGACCGGCAAAACCTGCCACCGCGCTATCTTCATCGCCGCCATCTGGAATCAATTCATAATCAGGATGCGTCAACTGCATCTTGGAATTGAACTTGCCAACCTTGCCGGCGAAGAGGCCTTTGCTTCCGACCTTTAACTCTTTCTCCCGCCACGCTTGATTGAAGAAAGTCAGAGAAAGTTTCGCTGTTCCATCGGTAACAACCACCTCAAGCATTGTGCCTTTGCGGGCTTGAAACCTGCGAGAGCTGACGCTGTAAATCTTCGCAAGGATGGTCGCCTCATCGCCTTCTTTGAGCTCTGCGATATCAGAGAGTTCGCCTCGCACTAAGTATCTGCGCGGAAAGTGGTGAAGAAGATCGCCGACCTTCGTATAACTGAAATATTCTTTGAAGGCCTTTGCCGTCTTATCGCCTAAGACTCCGCTGAGCTTTGAGTCGAAGGTGGCCATGGCGTTATTCTCTCGTGAGCACGAGCTTTCTCGAGTATTGAAGCCACGGTGCGTGCGTGATAACAATCAAAGTGCGGCCACGTGAAAGTCTGACAATCGCGTCTTGAATGCGCAATGAGCGCTCGTGATCGAGGTGCTCTAGCGGTTCATCAAGAATGATGATGGGAGCAGGAGAGAGAAGGGCTCGAGCAACTGCCAAACGCTTGGCCTCTCCCCCTGATAAGACTCGACCGAATTCACCAAGAACTTCATCAAGCGAGATATCTGAAAGCTCAAGTTGGTCGATTAAGTGTTGGAGCTTTTCATCTGTAGCCCCGGAATCAGCAATCTTGAGATTTTCGCGCAAGGTTGTATTGAAGATATGTCCCTGTTGCAGAGTTCCTGTGATGAAGTGATGAGGCTCCATGATTTCAGAGACTTGTGTGCCACCGATTGTTAATGAGCCTGAATATGGCGCGAAGCCCAAGAGAGCTGATGCAAATGTAGATTTACCAATGCCGCTAGGTCCAGCGACAACAATTACTTCACACTCCTTAATATCAACATTAACCGGAGCTAGAAACTTTTCATCCCAATATGGAACGCATGCCTGAGCTTTGATCGCGAAGCCTGAAGGTTTCTGTGTTGTACTGAGAGATGACTTCGTAAGTCGTGTGAGCGCATCAACGTTCTGACTGGCTCGGCGGTTCTTGCCTGCTGGAAAGAGGTTTGGAAACCAGGACGTGTACCCCTCAAAACCCACCAGGATGAGGAAGATAGACATAGAGATATGAATCGGAAGAATCTCTGTCGCCCCATAGAAGCTTGAAGCAATGCCCACAAGGGCACTTCCTAAAGACGCAATTGTTGAGAACTGGAGAATTGAGATAAAGGTTGCGCTCTTCTTTTCTAGCCTCTCAAGTTCGCGCGCTGATTTCTTGAGTTGATCTCTGAAGTTCTCTCCATAACCAAAAATCTCAGCTTCTACGAGGGCATCTGCCGCGTTTGTAACTTCCCCAGCAAAGATGTTCTCGCATGACTCAATCTCTGTCGCAATCGGATCTAACAATCTCCGAACCGCTATAGGAATTGCTAGAAGAAATACAACAGTGAGCGCAATCGACCAGACAAGTAATGTTGAATCAATCCAAGCAGCAAGAAGTACGGTGACAGCACCTGCTACGCAAGCTGAGAATCCAGGCAAAGTCACTCGTAAATGGAACTCTTGAGCTCGCTCTACATCGTCAATCACGCTCTTGCTCTGGGTTGCAACTGAGGAGCTCTCACCCCTTACACGTGATGCAAATGCAGAAAAGAGTTGAACTCGTACGCCCGTTAGCTTCTTGAAAATTGCCTCGTGACTAATTACACGCTCTGCATATCTCGCTACAGAACGGAAGATTCCAAAGAATCTGACCATCACAATCGCAACGCTGAGGGCCAAGATCGGTGGATGCTGTGATGCCATCGTAATCAACCACGCGCTCGAGACAGTGAGTCCGGTACCGCCAACAAGTGCAAAGGCACCGAGCGCGATCGCTAAGAGGAATGAGATGCGAGTAGAAAGTCTCATCTTTCAACCATCTCAATCTCGCACGCGCCAGCAATTGATTGATCAGGTGCATGCAAGATTGCGATCACTATTGCACCTTGAGTCGATTGCTCTTGAAGAAGTGTGAGAATCTCTTCTGCGGACCGTGGATCCAAATCTGCCGTAGGTTCATCCGCGATGATGAGTGAGGGCGAAACTATCAAGGCACGAGCAATTGCAATTCGACGCTTCTGACCGCCAGAAAGATGCGCACTCTTCTCTCCCGCACCGCTGACGTGAGTCTCCAAGCCATCTGGAAGTTGATCAATTGCAAGCCCTACTCTTTTCAGCGAACCTTCTATCTCTAGGTCACTGATGCCTGCACGCACAAGAGTGAATAGTTCGCGCACAGTTCCAGAGATGAGAGCTGGGTTCTGGGGTATCCAACCAATGTTTCGGTAGAGCGAAACTCGATCAATCTGGCGACTATCAATTCCATTGATGCGAGTACTCGAATGTGAATTCAGACCGAGAATTGAATTGAGGAATGTAGTTTTTCCTAAGCCAGAGCCGCCTCGCATGACAAGCACATCTCCATGTGCCAGAGATTGCGCAGCAAGTTCGCCCTTTCCGTAAGGAGAGCTCCAATCGCTCCATTCAAGTCGGCTAATGCGATCTATCTTCTCCGAACCAAATGCATCTGGCTTACGCGCATTTACAAGCTCGGATATCTCTGCAAGTGCTGCACCACCATCTGCAGAGGCGTGGAAGAGAGATGCCGCGTTTCGAAGTGGGAAGTACACCTCTGGAGCTAAGACCAATACTGCTAGAGCTGGAAAGAACTCCATTGAACTATTGACCAAGCGTATTCCGATAGAAACTGCAATGAGCGCAACAGATATCGTCGCGGCTAGCTCTAAGACCAATGCAGAGAGGAATGAGATACGCAGGACCTTCATTGTCTCGTTGGTGTACCTATCCCCCATCTCTTGGATGCGTGCGCCTTGTGTTTTATGTCGCCCAAAGATTGCAAGGGTGTGAAGTCCGCGGAGGGAATCTTCAAAGTAATGAGCCAGAGTTCCGAGTGACGTCCACTTCGCAGTGACCGCGTCATTTGTATATCTGCCAATGAGCGCACCAAAGAAAGGAATGATGGGCAAAGTTATGACGGCAATGAGCGCTGACGTGGGATCTAGAATTGCAATGGCAATAATGACGGCAAGTGGAGTAACTGAAGCCCCAAACATTTGAGGAAGAAATCTTGCTAGATAGACATCAAGTGAGTTGGCGCCTTTTATTAACAATGTTGATAGATGAGCAGAAGGTGTAGCTCTTAGTGCTGAAGTTGTTGTCAGTACTGATATACGAAGCTCTGACTTGAGATGGGCCGCTTGAACCGATGCCCAGCGTTCAAATTGCGAAGTAAAGAGTGCACGGAAGAGCCAAAGGGCAGCCAACCCAGCAATATGTGTTTTCACATTAGGGTGGCGATAAATCAATCCGACGATGACTGCAGCAATGAGAAAACCATTTGCAATAACGATTGCAGTGTTGATGATCGCACCAAAAATGGCTCCAAAGAAAAGCTTGCGGCTACTGCCCATTGAGAGCAGTAGCCGCAGGTCTTTAGACTTCACAGCGCCAATATATAAGTGCTCTTAATGCCACGCTTTATCCAACATACCTACTTCAGGATTATGGATTTGCGATGCGCTGACGCGCTTTCTAAATACCCAATATGTCCATCCCTGATAAATCAAGACTAGCGGAGTCATGATTACCGCAACGATGGTCATTACCTTCAAGGTATATGGAGTACTTGAAGCGTTGGTGATAGTGAGATCAAATTCTGAACTAATAGAACTTGGCATCACTCGTGGATAGAGGGCGTAGAACAACGTTGCAACAAATGTTGCGATTGTTGCTGCAGAGAAGATAAATGCCCAACCTTCGCGAACCTTAAGCACAGCGAACAACCCTGATAGCCAGAGGACTGCAACGAGAATTGAAAGCCCGAAGACGAGGCCATTGAACTCAGGCAACATGACATTTGTCCATACAAGGAAGGCCACAGCAGCAACTGCCGCAACGAGTCCAAGCTTGAGAGCCAGAGCTCGTGAACGCTCGCGGATTCCTCCATCAGTCTTCAGAGCCAAGAAGACCGCGCCGTGTGTGAGGAAGACCGTGAGAGTCACAACGCCACCCAAGAGTGCGTAAGGATTAAGCAGATTAAAGAATCCACCTACATATTCGAGATTCTTATCTGCAGACATCTCGATAGGTACTCCACGAACAATGTTTGCAAACGCTACTCCCCAGAGAAGAGCTGGGATAAAGCTTGCAATCACAATTGCGATATCCCAACGCTGACGCCACTGTGCTTTTCCGTACTTGGAGCGGTATTCAAAGGCCACTCCTCGCACAATGAGAGATGTCAGGATCAAGAAGAGCGGTAGATAGAAACCGCTGAAGAGAGTTGCATACCACTCTGGGAAAGCGGCAAATGTTGCACCACCTGCCACAAGAACCCAGACTTCATTTCCATCCCAGACTGGGCCGAGCGTTGTCAGCACTGCGCGACGATCAGCTTCATTCTTAGATACGAACGGAAGTAGAACTCCGACACCGAAATCGAAGCCTTCAAGGATGAAATATCCAACCCAGAGAACTGCAATCAGCAGGAACCATGTTGTTTGAAATGACATTTTCTATTCCCCCTAGTAGCTCATCACGAGTGGCTTATCGGAGCTTCCTCCGAATTGTGGATTCTCGTAATCAACTTCAGGAGCAGGTCCGTTCTTGATTACCTTGAGAGTGAGTCCGACTTCAATCACAGCAAGAACACCATAGAGAAGTGTGAAGACGATCATTGTGAAGAGGACGCTTCCTGCAGATACAACTGCACTGACACCATCTGCAGTCTTTGCCAATCCAAAGACAGTCCATGGCTGGCGCGCTGTCTCGGTAAAGATCCAACCGAATGAGATCGCAGCAAGTGGAATAAATGGCATTGTCAGCATAGAGCGAAGGAACCACTTACTTTGAGGAAGCTCACCGCCCTTGCGTGTGCGCCAGAGTGTGAAGATTGCGAGGAAGAATGCAATCGCACCGAAGCCAATCATCAAACGGAATGACCAATACGCCAAAGGAATATTTGGTGTGTAATCACCGGGACCGTATGTTTGATCGTATTCGGCCTCCAAGTCATTAACTCCCTTTACAGTTGCACCGAAGTCACCTGTTGCCAAGAAGGAGAGCATGGTTGGGATATCAATCTGGAATACAGAGCGAGATCCATCGAGTGTTCCAACAGTCAGGATTGAGAATGGCGCTGATTCAGTTGTGTCGTAGAGAGCCTCAGCGGCTGCCATCTTCATAGGCTGCTGTTCTGTCATGACCTTGCCGATGACATCGCCTGTAATGCTCACGAGTAAGAAGGAGATAATGACTGTGACTAGCCCCAACTTCAGGGTTGGTCGTGCCATCTCAACATCTTTCTTCTTCAAAATGAGATAAGCAGAGATTCCTGCCATAAATGCGCCCGCCGCAAATGCTGCGGATGGGATAGTGTGCAAGAAGGTCACTACCGCTGTCTTCTGAGTCAAAACTTCAACAATGCTTGTCAGCTCTGCGCGATGCTTCTCAGCATTGATGACATATCCAACTGGATGTTGCATCCATGCGTTTGCCGCCAAGATGAAGTATGCGGAGAGAACTGTTCCAAAAGAAGCCAACCAAATTGTCGCAAGGTGTACCTTCTTAGGAAGTCGATCCCAACCAAAGATCCATAGACCTAAGAACGTGGACTCGAGGAAGAATGCAAGCAAGCCTTCCATCGCAAGTGGCGCACCAAAGATGTCACCGACGAATCGTGAATATGAAGACCAGTTCATTCCAAACTGGAACTCCTGAACGATTCCCGTAACAACACCGATGGCGAAGTTAATAAGAAAGAGCTTTCCAAAGAATTTGGTTGCACGAAGATACTTAAGATTTCCGTTGCGGTACCACGCTGTCTGCAGCCCAGCCACAAGGAAACCTAATCCAATAGTGATGGGAACAAAGAGGAAGTGGTAGACCGTTGTAATGGCGAACTGCCATCTCGCGAGATCTAGCGCATTCATAGAACTCTCCATTTCTACTTAAAAGACTTTCGCATGGAGCGAAAGGAATTACATGGCTCTATCTTGCGCCTGCTCATCACAGGAATTCAGTGAGTTCGCTGTAGCCCGCCTCACACTCGACTTTTTACGCGTAAATCCGACGAGGGCTGGCACTCTTGCCTTGCGGATTGGCTCAATCCGGCCCCCTCTTGCTACCCTTTGCGCCTGCTGAACGCGTATGGCGGTTAGCTTTATTAATTCAAGGAGTACCGCAATGGCATCAACATGCGACATCTGTGGCAAGGGCCCAAGCTTTGGTAACAACGTTTCACACTCACAGGTGAAGACACGTCGTCGTTGGAATCCAAATATCCAGCGCGTAAAGACACTCGTTAAGGGTGCTTCAAAGCGTCAGAACGTCTGCACATCATGCCTCAAGGCTGGCAAGGTCGCTCGCGCGTAATTAACTTTTAAGAAAAATGGCTCCAGGCAACTGGGGCCATTTTTATTTCTACCCCATCTCTTATGACAGCCACGCCTGAACCTTCTACAACTTTGCCAATCTTGATCCCAGGTAAATCGCTACCTGTAGCAAGAAGTACATGGTCTTCTCCCCCTTGGAGAATCCAATCTAAAACTTCTGCGCCGATTTCCTGTGCCAATCCACTCAGTTCGCCAAACTCTGAAGCATGCTCAATTGCTTCGAGATCGAATTCAAAGCGGACTCGCGAAGCAGTGGCCATCTGACGTCCTTGAGTAAGTACAGAATCACTTACATCTGACATCGAGGATGCTGATGAGAAGTTCGTATGTAGGTCGAGGGTTGGTGCTCGGTATTCGTTAAGAGCTTTCGCAACGCTTGCTCCACTTACGGAAAGTTCCTTTGTAAGAATTTCGAGACCAGCCGCTGACCAGCCTGTCAGCGATGAGAGGAATATCGAATCACCCGCGATGGCACCAGAACGAAGAATTGATTTATCAGTATGACCCACTGCCGTGATTGCAATTGAAAGTGTTTGAGAACGTGCGAGGTCTCCACCGACTACTATTGCACCGGCTGCCTTTGCTTGATCTTGAATCCCTTGTGCGAGATCGCGAATCCAATCGATATCTTCATTACCGGTCAGAGTGGCTGCCACAAGAAGGTAGTCACATTTGCCGTTCATACTTAAAACATCGGCGATATTCGCCGCAGCGATGCGCTTTCCGATTTCATATGCAGAAGACCACTGAGTCCGAAAATGCACGCCCTCTACCGCGATATCGGTTGTCAGGATTTGTTGCCCTGAAGCTTTTACAAGGGCTGCATCGTCGCCGATTCCGAGAATGACTCGAGGATCTTGCGAGGAAAATACTTGGGCAAGTACCTCAATTACTTGCTCCTCGGAGAAACTCATAGTCAGAAACCTATCTCATGAGGTACCGTGCGCTTATGAACGTACAGGCATATATCTTGATTCAAACTGATGTCGGCAAGGCATCTTCTGTTACTGCTGCGATCGCTGCAATTCCTGGCGTGACTCTCGCTGAAGGAATCACAGGTCCTTACGATGTCATCATGCGTGCTGAAGCAACCACGATGGAAGAATTCGGTCGTCTCATCTTGTCTAAGGTTCAGGCTGTACCAGGTATTACACGCACTTTGACGTGTCCCGTAACTGGATAAGCTAGCTGAGAAGCGTCGTAATTAATTCTTTATAAGCAATACCGCTTGCAGCCCACATCTTTGGGAATGCTGATGTCGGTGTAAATCCAGGCATGGTGTTGATCTCGTTAATGATGATCTCGTTTGTAGGCGACACAAAAAAATCTACTCGTGCTAAACCGCTCGCTCCAATCGCCCTGAAAGCTTTAATTGCGTATTCACGTATTGCGCGAATAACTAGCGGATCGAATGGTGCTGGAATATCTATGCGAGTTGCGCCATCGAGATACTTCGCTTCAAAATCATAGAACTCGAATCGCGGATCAATCCAGACTTTGCCGGGCAATGAAGCTTTAATTTCTCGTCCGATGCGAAGGACTGCGCATTCAACTTCTGCGCCAACAATTGCACTTTCTACGAGAACTTTTGAATCATAGGAAAGCGCCTCTGCCATTGCCGCAGGGAAATCGTTGTAATCCTTTACCTTCACGGTTCCGCGACTTGATCCTCCGCGTGCAGCCTTAACAAAGAGCGGCAGTCCTAGGTGCTTAATGGACTCTGTAATCTCGGTTGGATTGTCTTTCCACTCTTCAGCGGTAACCGTGATGCCAGGTGCTCCTTGAATTCCTGCGCGAGCAAATGCAACCTTAGATTCAGCCTTATCCATCGCAATCTCTGAGGCAGCCGCTGCGCTTCCAACATACTTGATAGCAACAAGAGCTAGTTCGCGCTGCAACTGACCATCTTCACCATATGTTCCGTGAAGAACCGGGAAGATAATGTCGATTGGTAGCTTCTCGCCGTTAACACCCAGCGCACCGCGCGTCCGTGTTACCTCGGGATAATTTCCAGAGATGGAAGGAAGGCGCTTGTTGACCATCGCAAGTGGATAATCGAGTGGCAATAACATCCACTTACCCTCGCGAGTGATTCCAATCAAAACGGGTTCGAACTTCGTGCGATCAATCGCAGAGAGAACCCCGCTTGCAGAGATACAAGAAATCTCGTGTTCGCTACCGGGGCCACCGCAGAGAATCGCTACGCGTTTAGTCATCGAATGAAGTTTTCGGCTTTGGTAGTGATCTCCATGAGGCGCTGTAGAGCTGCCTCAGGAGTAAGCGATCCATTGACGATATCTGCCACTGATTCGATGACAGGTACTTCAACGCCTACGCGGTGAGCAATTTCAACAACGGCACCCGCTGAAGCAACGCCTTCTACGGTCTTTGCAACTTGTTCACGCGTGGTCTCGATTGAACCCGTGCGGCCCAGAATTTCTCCAAATGTACGGTTACGAGAAAGCGGAGAACCACAGCTTGCAACCAAGTCCCCCATGCCGGCGAGTCCCGCTGCTGTCAGTGGATCAGAACCATGTGCTGCGCAGAGGCGAGCTACTTCATTGAGTCCGCGAGTAATGAGCATCGCCTGTGTATTTTCACCAAAGCCCATGCCGATTGAAATTCCAACAGATAGAGCGATCACAGATTTAATTGCACCTGCGAGTTCACATCCCATGACATCTGTCGATGTGTAGGTACGGTAGTAAGGAGTGCGGAAAAGTTCGCGGATAAAGTCAGCGAGCTCTTGTGTTGCAGCTGCCGCTACTGCTCCGGCAGGCTGGCGCAGCACTAGCTCGTCGGCAAGGTTTGGCCCTGTTATAACACCAACTTTTGTCACGCCCCACATCTCTTCGATGATTTCAGTCATGCGCATCTGCGTGCTGATTTCGATGCCTTTAAGCGTGCTGACTACGATCGCGTTGTCAGTCACAAGTGGCTTCCACTCGGCAAGCATCGTGCGCAACTGCTGAGCAGGAATAGCAAGAACATAGATATGAGAGTGTGCAAAAGCGGCCTGTAGGTCAGAAGTTGCCTTCAGCTCGGCTGGAAGTACATGTGCGTCAAGGTACTTCTGATTGGTGTGCGAAGAATTAATTTCATTTACGACTTCATCTCTGCGACCCCAGAGAAGAACATCGTTTCCAGCATCATGAAGAACCTGCGCCATGGTTGATCCCCATGCACCTGCACCAAATACTGTGACCTTCTCTGACATTACTTCGCCTTCTTCTTATTAGCTTTTACAAAGTTTCCTGTCTTTGGAAGAGCCGATGTATGAGGGTCAAAGATTACTGGAGGGCGCTTCTCGCCACGTATTTCTTCGAGCATTGCAGTAATCGCTCGCATGATTTCAGCTGTTGCTTCAATCAACGCCTGCGGATCTTCATGCTTGCCCTTCCACGCTGATAGATCTACCGGCTTACCGATGCGCATCTCTATAGTTTTGCGTGGAAAGAGATGTATGCGATTTGTATATCGCGGAAGAATTTTCTGCGATCCCCACTGGGCGATGGGAATTACCTGTGTATCTGTTGCAAGGGCCAAACGAGCGCAACCGGTCTTTGCGATCATGGGCCATAGTTTTTCATCGCGAGTCAGCGTGCCTTCGGGGTACACACCGAGCAGATGACCCTTCTCGAGAAGAATCTTTGCATGGTCTACCGCCTTGCGAGCATTGCTGGATTCGCGCTCGACGGGAATCTGGCCCGCTGCCAAAAGAATCTTGCCAATTACGGGAACCTTGAATACCCCTGATTTTCCAAGGTATCGGGGCGCTCTGCCATTGCTATAGAGCATGTCTGTCAGGACCAAAACATCTGCATATGAGAGATGGTTTGATGCAACTATCGCACGACCGCTTGCTGGAATGTTTTCTACTCCACGGATATCGCGCTTCATAATCAAGCGAAAAATCGGAATGATTAAAGTTGTGCAGATCTTGAATGTGAGATTTGTGCCGAGCGGCTTACCCTTAGGAGGGTCGTAAGAAACCTTGAACTCAGCCATGTGCGTAATTCTATGTGGGTAAAAGAGAAATGGAGCCGGCTTTCGCCGACTCCATTTCAATAAAAAGAAAAATTACTTCTTCTTCTTTACAGCCTTCTTTACAACCTTCTTAGCTGCTGGCTTCTTCTTTGCTGGAGCCTTCTTAGCAACCTTCTTGGCTGCAGCCTTCTTAACAGGCTTCTTTGCTGCTGCCTTCTTAGCTGCTGGCTTTGCAGCTGCCTTAGCAACTGGCTTTACCTCTGGCTTTGGTGCTGGACCGAGCTTGCGATCGCCAGCGATAACTTCCTTAAGTGCCTTTGCAGGGAGGAAGCGAGCCTTCTTTGAAGCCTTGATCTTGATTGTTTCGCCTGTGAATGGGTTGCGTCCCATACGTGCCTTGCGATCAACCTTCTTGAACTTACCGAAGTCGTTGATCATGACATCGTTGCCTGCAGCCATGTTACGGACGATTGTGTCAAAAACGATATCAACAGCGTGAGCTGCTTCCTTCTTGCTGCCGTTGAAGTGTGGGGCCAACGCAGCGATGAACTGGGCCTTATTCATTGATTTCCCCTAAGTTTTACGCGTAAATAATTAAGCTTTTGCTTAACTGCGTAAAACATAAGCCTTTATATGGGGTGATTGCGTTATTGCGTTGCGCGTGTCGCGATTTTTTATTTCGCGATTTTTACACTTTTTATGCGTAAAAAACTCTCATTCTTACCTTGAGAGTTTTCCATTACCTACTCACCCTGCCTATAAAACGAGCGATTTACGCTTCTTTTTAAGCGCGAATCGGAAGAGTTGTTGGCTTAAGAGTTGAACGCTTGCTCTCAAATGCATCAATAGAGTCACTTTGAGCAAGGGTTAGTCCGATGTCATCGAGACCCTCCATCAAGCGCCAGCGTGTGTAATCGTCGAGATCAAATGAAAGTTTTGTTGAACCATATGAAACGGTACGTGAATCAAGGTCGACAGTGATTTCCGTCGATGGAGTTGCCTCGATAGTCGCCCATAGCTTTTCAACTTCATCCTGAGGGATGATTACTGTGAGCAATCCACCCTTCAGTGAATTACCACGGAAGATATCTGCAAAGCGGCTTGAAATAACAGCTTTGAAGCCATAGTTCTGAAGCGCCCACACAGCGTGCTCGCGAGAAGAACCTGTTCCAAAGTCGGGACCTGCAACTAGAACGGTGCCCTTCTTAAATGCATCCTGGTTGAGAACGAACTCAGGATCATTGCGCCAAGCTGAGAACAAACCATCTTCAAATCCGCTACGGGTAACGCGCTTCAAGTAAACGGCAGGGATGATCTGATCTGTATCGACGTTTGATCGACGAAGTGGGACACCTGTTCCTGTATGTGAAATAAATTTTTCCATTTTTCTAATCCTCTCTTACAAATCTGCCGGTGATGACAATGTGCCGCGAAGCGCAGTTGCTGCAGCTACCTGCGGGCTAACAAGGTGAGTGCGTCCACCCTTACCCTGACGACCTTCAAAGTTACGGTTTGATGTTGATGCTGAACGCTCGCCAACTGTGAGTTGATCTGGGTTCATACCAAGACACATTGAGCAACCTGCATTGCGCCATTCAGCACCTGCATCGATAAAGACCTTGTCTAAACCTTCAGACATTGCCTGCTGACGTACACGCTCAGATCCTGGAACAACCAACATACGAAGTGTTGAAGCAATTTTCTTGCCCTTCACAATATCTGCTGCTGCACGAAGATCTTCGATACGACCGTTGGTACATGAACCCAAGAAAACAGTGTCAATCTTTACTTCTTTAAGAGGCGTACCTGGTGTGAGACCCATGTACTCAAGTGCATTCTTTGCTGCGACCTGATCAACTTCGTTAGCGAAATCAGATGGGCTTGGGACCTTCGCTGAGAGCGGAAGTCCCTGACCTGGGTTTGTGCCCCAAGTGACGAATGGCTCGAGGGAATCGCCATCGATATCGACCTCAACATCAAACTTGGCATCAGCATCTGTAAAGAGTGTGCTCCAATAAGCAACTGCCGCATCGAAATCTTCAGGTGCATGTGGCTTGCCCTTGATGTAATCAAATGTCTTCTGATCGGGTGCGATGAGACCAGCACGTGCGCCTGCCTCGATAGACATGTTGCAGACTGTCATGCGCCCTTCCATTGAAAGTTCGCGAATTGCTTCACCGCGGTATTCGAGGATGTAACCCTGTCCCCCACCTGTGCCAATCTTTGCAATGATTGCAAGAATTAAATCTTTAGCTGTAACGCCTGGCTTCAACTTTCCATTGACATTGATAGCCATTGTCTTTGGGCGACGTGAAGAAAGTGTCTGTGTTGCAAGGACGTGCTCGACCTCAGATGTTCCGATACCAAATGCAATTGCGCCGAATGCTCCGTGTGTAGATGTATGTGAATCTCCACAAACGATTGTCATACCTGGCTGAGTCACACCAAGCTGTGGACCAACAACGTGGACAACACCTTGATCGACATCACCCAATGAGTGAAGACGAACACCAAATTCTTTACAGTTGTTGCGAAGAGTATCTACCTGCAACTTTGACACGGGATCTGCAATTGGCTTCAAGATATCCAGCGTTGGCACGTTGTGATCTTCTGTTGCAATAGTTAAATCAGGACGTCGTACTTTGCGGTTGGTTAAACGCAAACCATCAAATGCCTGTGGGCTTGTCACTTCATGGATGAGATGGAGATCGATGTAGAGCAGATCTGGTTCGCCTTCAGCCGAGCGAACAACATGCTCTGACCAAATCTTCTCTGCCAGTGTCTTACCCATAACCGCCCCAATCTTTCGAAAACTTTTTTAAACCTTGATATTGCCATCCCATTTGGTGAGATGCTAATATCACTTCATGGACAAAAAGAATAGCGGAGTCGGCGTTCTAGACAAAGCCGTAGCAATCCTGGGCACTCTCGAATCAGGCCCACACTCCCTCGCAGAGCTGGTGGCCGTGACAGGTATCGCACGCCCTACCGCTCACCGTCTTGCCGTCGCTCTCGAGCACCACCGCCTCGTTACTCGCGATCTCAGTGGTCGATTTGTTCTCGGTCCTCGCTCTGCTGAGCTCGCTCTCGCTGCTGGCGAAGACCGTCTTATCGCAGCAGCTGGCCCCGCTCTCGCAGCACTTCGTGACGCTACCGGTGAATCTGCTCAGTTGTATAAGCGCCAAGGCGATGTCCGCCTCTGTGTTGCTGTCGCTGAGCGTCTCTCAGGTCTTCGCGACTCTGTTCCTGTAGGCGCTGCTCTTACGATGCAGGCTGGATCTGCTGCTCAGATTTTGATGGCATGGGAAGATTCCGAAAAGATCCACCGCGTTCTTAAGAACGCTCGCTACACAGCTGCACACCTTTCAGCAGATCGTCGCCGCGGTTGGGCTCAATCAGTCGGTGAGCGCGAAGCAGGCGTAGCTTCTGTCTCAGCCCCCGTTCGAGGTCCTAATGGCAAGGTAATTGCTGCAGTCTCTATCTCAGGCCCGATCGAGCGACTTGGCCGCCAACCTGGTCGCCTTCATGCAGCAGCTGTTGTTGCTACCGCTGAGCGCCTCAGCGAACACATCAAGCAAGGAAAGTAACCCCTAAACTCTCGTCCTATGCGCGCAAGATTACTCGCAATCATTGCGACTCTTCTCTCGTCGGTGATAATTCCACCCTCACTGCCATTTGCCGAGGCTGTGCCTTATTCCAATGTAGGCGTGGTCACTAGCGGTCTAAAGATGTATTTCGACCCCGACAATCCCAATGGTTTTTCAACGAGTACTGTCCTGAGAGACTTATCCGGTAACGGTTTTGACGGAACGCTTATGAAAACTGGCTCCTCGCCAGATGTGCAGACATCGCAAGGGCGCTATCTTGGATTTGATGGCGGGGGTGGTTATATCGACTTGCCAGATATCAATAGCACATCGAACTGGAGCGGACTTACCTTCACCTTCTATGCCAACTTCGGTGGTGGAGCTGGAAATTTCGAGAGAATTTTTGATTTTGGAAATGGTGCATCGTCGAACAACATTATTGTTGGACGAGAAGGAACCTCCGGAAATGTGTTTATCGAGATTTATCGCGACGGCACATCAGGCGGCTACTGCCGGAGTACTGCAAATTCCATTGGAAATAGCACTTGGGACCACTGGGCTATCACAATGAATGGAAGTACTTGCGCTGTCTATAAGAATAATTCGCTCAACGCATCTCAGGCCTACACCTACCTGCCATGGGCTCGCAATCTTGTTAACAATTACATCGGCAAGAGCAATTGGCCAGACGCCGCTTTTGAAGGCGGAATCAGCAACCTCGCAATTTATGATCGAGCTCTTACATCATCTGAGTTAACTCAAAATTACAATGCACAGATAGATATCACTGCACCCGGTGTGTACGGAAACTTTCTTGCTTCCCCCGAAAATCAACTCAGTGTGAGCACCCTTAATCTTGAAGCTGGCGCAACTTACATAAAATTAGCTGGTCTTGATTCTGCAAAGCTCGATATTTCAACCGGTGGCACCATCGCATTTCTATCTAATCCAAATTACGAGGCGCGCGATAGTGCAAACGGCACATTTCAATATCAAATCAATGTGCGTGCTGTAGATACATCTGGAAATTATATTGATTTTGTTTTACAGGTCACGTTAACGGACGTACAAGAGATCGCAGCGCTCTCCGCTCCCTCCCTCAGCGCTACGCCGTATAAGGGTGTAGCGCTGACTATAACGGTGACCCCTTCTGGAGATGGAACTTCAATCCCTGGCAAATTGACTTACACAATGGCAGGTAAGCGAATAGTGGGTTGCTATAAGAAAACGTATTCAGGCACCGGAAATTCCACATGTACTTGGAAGCCGACATCGCAGGGAAATCGTGAGATTTCTGTGACATTTACCCCGAATAATGCAAACTTCACTTCCGCTACTAGCAAGAAGAGCTTCTTTATCTATAAACGCACAACAACTCGTTAGTCGTTGAAGTCTGTACCGATTCCGAGCTCGCGGATTACACGGGCAATAACGGGAAATCCGAATCCTTTACGTTGTAACAAGGATTGAATACGGCGAATCTGAACGTCACTTTCAAGGCGTGACATAGTTGCGTACTTCTTCATCGCGAGTTCGAATGCAGATTGGTATTCGGCATCATCATCGATGGTGTCGAGAGCACAGTTGATCTCTTCTTGTGTCACGCCTTTTTGACGAAGCTCTGTTGCAATCACGCGCTTGGAAATCTTCTTGTGATTGTGGCGCGATGTAGCCCACGCGAGGGCAAACTCTTGGTCATTAACGAGGCCGGCTTCAGATAACCGGAAGATGGTGGCCTGGGCCACCTGATCTTCAACGCCCCGGGTCTTAAGGTGAGCGAGAAGCTCGCCCTTACTTTTCGCTCGTGCAACAAGTGCGTTTAGCGCAATTGCATAGGCTACTTCGTAAGGGTCAGAGCCCTCGCCTCTTTCAACCTTTGCGTACTGCAGAGAAATTAGAAATCAACCTCTGCTACTGCTTCATCAATCTCGGCGATAAGTGCTGCATCGACCTCGACTGGAACAAAGCTTGCACGGATCTTATTTTCAATATCGTTAGCGAGATCTGGATTGTCGAGAAGGAAGTTACGTGAATTCTCCTTACCCTGGCCAAGCTGATCGCCTTCGTATGTGTACCAAGCGCCTGACTTCTTTACGATGCCGAGGTCAACGCCCATATCGAGCAGCGAACCTTCGCGTGAGATACCTGTGCCGTAGATGATGTCGAACTCTGCCTGCTTGAAAGGTGGAGCCATCTTGTTCTTGACGACCTTCACGCGTGTGCGGTTACCGACAGATTCTTGTCCATCCTTTAGTGTTTCAATGCGACGGATATCGAGGCGAACAGATGCGTAGAACTTAAGCGCCTTTCCACCTGTTGTTGTCTCAGGAGAGCCGAAGAAGACACCGATCTTGTCGCGAAGCTGGTTGATAAAGATCGCTGTTGTCTTTGATTGGTGAAGCGCACCAGTGACCTTACGAAGAGCCTGTGACATCAAACGTGCCTGGAGACCCATATGTGAATCACCCATCTCGCCTTCGATTTCTGCACGAGGAACAAGCGCTGCAACTGAGTCGACTAC
The DNA here is from genome assembly GCA_937975715.1 of uncultured Candidatus Planktophila sp. Classification (GTDB taxonomy): domain Bacteria; phylum Actinomycetota; class Actinomycetes; order Nanopelagicales; family Nanopelagicaceae; genus Planktophila. The sequence continues at coordinate 82,052 of CALJUA010000030.1, read as the reverse complement.
GACGAGATCGAGTGCGCCAGAGCGAACCAACATATCCATGATCTCGAGAGCTTGTTCTCCGGTATCTGGCTGTGAAACGAGAAGTGCATCGATATCAACGCCGAGCTTCTTTGCGTATTCAGCATCGAATGCATGCTCTGCATCGATAAATGCGCAGATACCGCCCTGCTTCTGTGCAGATGCAATTGCGTGCAATGTAAGAGTTGTCTTACCTGAAGATTCTGGTCCGTAGATTTCTACGATGCGGCCACGTGGGAGACCGCCGATGCCGAGCGCCATATCGAGTGCAACAGAACCTGTTGGGATAACTTCGATAACTTGGGCTTGCTTATCTGACATCTTGATAACTGCACCCTTACCAAACTGACGTTCGATTTGAGCGAGGGCTGTGTCGAGCGCCTTGTGGCGATCGGATGTTGCTTTTTCATCGGCTTTGCTTGGCTTTTCAGCTGCCATGAGCTTTTCTCCTTTTAGTCGAACGTTGAGCGAGCGCTCACCGTTTGGGTGGCCCAGAAGGTACGGAACTTCATCGACGGCCAACGAGCGTTATAGAGACGCTGTGGGCGGAGGAATGAGACCGCTCTGGTTGTGCATTGCATAGGCTACTCGAACATCTGTTCGAATACCACTTAAGACACGCCCTGAACTTAACGGCCACCACCGACAAATGACCTGGCGAGAGGCCATACTCACGCCGTGCTGATCCTCCTACCGCCCTCTGAGAAGAAGGCTGAGACCTCTAAGCCCACCCCGGCGATGAGCGTCTACACCGGGGTTCTCTATCAAGCCCTCGACTGGGCATCGCTCTCCCCTGCCGCTAAAAAGCGTGGTGAGACCGCTCTGGCCATCATCAGCGCCAAGTACGGCGTCGTGCGCCCTTCAAGCAAGATTGAAAGCTACAAGGAGAAGATCAATAACAAGGGGATGGGTCCGATTGTTGAAGCGGCCTTAGCTGGCGTGAAGGTTCCATTGATTGTCGATTGCCGATCCTCCACCTACAAGACTGTCTGGAAAGCTCCTGTCGATATCACCGTCGAAATTCGTGTCTCAACCGTTGTCGACGGCGTTCGCACCGTCATCACACATATGTCGAAGAAGACTCGTGGAGAAATCACACGTTGGTTATTGCAATCTCGGTCGATGCCAAAGACCCCTGAAGATCTCTATGCCATCGTCTCCGAGAAGTATCCCTGTGCACTGACTCCATCTAACGGAGTCGATCCCTGGGTTCTAGAAGTTATCGCTGTTTAGCGGTTTCAACTGGGCACTGCTTGCAAACTGCTCGCCAGATTTCATCGGCTTCAAGTCCTGCCTTCAGCGCTTCATTGACTGTCTTGCTGCCAAGTTCACTGATGGCGATGTCTTGTGAAAAGGATGGCGCCCACTCTTCACCGAATGAGAGCACAAGGCGTTCTTTAAGATCTGAGATGCGCATGAGTTAGAAGAGAGTATCTGTAGCGAGCCGTGCTGCTTGTTCGCGCGATTGTTCGATAGTCAGTGGCTGAAGAACCTGGCCTAACAACCAACGCATTGCAATACCCGTACCTGGCTGTGACTTGGTAGCGCTATAAATAATCTGTGCAATGGTGATGTAGTGCTCGGAGGCAGTATTGGTCATTGCCGCAACCAAAACGTCTGCATCGTAGATTCGCATAGCTGCAAGTGCTGGATCTGATGAGATGGAAATCGATAGTGATTCAAGGGCATCAGCTGGAGTTCCTGCGGTTGTTGCAAGATCTGCAAGGCGTTGAACTTCTGATGCGACTAGCGCTGATAGAACTGCATCTTTATCGCGGTAATGGTTATATAAAGTTGCTCGAGATACTTCAGAGTGATCCGCAATCTCAATCATTGATAGACCAGAGATGCCTTTACGAGAAATAAGATCTTTAGTGCCGGCGAGGATTGCTTCTTCTGTGCGACGGTGCGCGTTTGCTTGAAGCGAATATTTAGGCTGCATCGACAACGACGAGCTTTGCAGTTTCAGCTGCTGTGATTTCGAGTGTGACATCACGCATCAACGAACCGAGTGTCATGCCCAGCGCTTCGCAGATTGAATTAAGGAGCTCAGATGATGCTTCCTTCTGCCCGCGCTCGACCTCTGAGAGATAACCGAGGGATACACGAGCATCGCGAGCAACATCACGAAGGGTGCGAGATTGCTCTGTGCGGGCGCGACGAAGCGCCTGGCCTACAGATTCACGTAGCAGCGTCATCTCACCCCTCCTGGTCTCGATTATGTCGTGCGATAGCTAAGGATACGGGCAAAGGTGCCAATCGCGCTGGATATAGCTCCGGTACGGATTGCCTCACGCCCACTATCGAGCTGCAATTGAATAGTTTGATTGATCGGACCGCGGATAGCGACCCAGACAGTGCCTTCTGGAATTCCCTGGTGGTCACCCGGGCCTGCGATACCTGTTGTTGCTATCCCCCATGTTGTGCCGAACTTTTCACGAGCAGCATCTGCCATCGCATTAGCGACTTCTTCACTGACGACTGAGAACTCTTCAATCAGCGCCGCATCGATTCCGAGGAAATTAATCTTTACCTCATTTGTGTAAGCGATGATTCCACCGAGAAAAACTTTTGATGCACCTGGTGTATATGTCAGTGCGTGACCTAATCCGCCACCAGTGAGAGATTCTGCAACCGCAACTGTTTCACCGCGATCTTCAAGATAAGCGATAACAGTGTTGGCGTGTGCACGTAAAGGCATGGATGAAATCTACTCTCAGGCCTAGTACTAGTACTAGTTTTCGAGAATCTCTTTCGCTAACAATTCCGCATCTTTTGCAGAGCGCGCACCGAGCGCCGCTTTTGCAGCCTTCTGACATGTGGGAAGGTCAACGCTTGCAAGGAAGCCACGAACTTCAGCGAGAGCACTCGGTGCCATCGAGAGAGAAGAGACTCCGAGTCCAATCAGGACAGCTGCAAGATATGCATTTGCTGCAGCCTCTCCGCAGACGCCGACTGGCTTGTTAACAGTCGCAGCTTCTTGCGATGCAATCGAGATAGCGCGAAGAACAGCTGGATGCCATGCAGTTGTCATATCTGACAGACGTGAATCCATGCGATCTGAAGCCATCACATATTGAGTTAAATCATTGGTACCAAATGAACCGAATTCCACTTCAGCAAGCACGCGATCTGCATGCAGAGCGGCAGCTGGAGTCTCAATCATGACGCCAGGAACCTGCATGCCAAGGCCCTTAACGCGATCAGCAAAATCTTTTGCCTCATCTGGCGTATTAATCATTGGGGCCATGACCCACAGTTTCACATCTTTACCGTGAGAAGCCTTAGCCAGTGCTTCCAACTGACGATTGAGAACATCGTTACTTGTACGAGTTAAACGCCATCCGCGCACACCAAGTGCTGGGTTTTCTTCATGAATCGCATTGATATATGGAACTGGCTTATCGCTACCGGCATCAAGTGTGCGGATAACAACTTTCTTACCTGCCATGACATCAAAGACATCCGAATACATCTTCACTTGTTCTTCAACAGATGGCTCCACTTGAGAATCAAGGAATAACAATTCTGTACGGAATAAACCAATGCCCTCTGCGCCGACCTTTACCGCAGCACGAACATCGTCGACGGTGCCGGCATTACCTAGCAACTGCACTGGTGTGCCATCAGATAAGCGACCAGGACCGGTCACGGATTCTGCGCGAGCTTTGAGCTTTGCTTCCTTCTCAGAGCGGGTAGCGATTTCATCAGAAGATGCGTCAACAATGACATCTCCCCCGCGACCATCGACAAGAACTGTTGTGCCATCTGCAAGATCCATGACTCCGGCACAACCGACTATTGCTGGAATGCCAAGACCACGAGCAACGATTGCCGTGTGGCTAGTAGCTCCACCGTGTGAGCAGACAAGTGCAAGTGCAAACTTCAAATTGAGCGCTGCAGTATCAGCAGGAGTGAGATCTTCTGCAACAACAATTGTTGGCGCAGTAAGTGTCAGCTCTGCGCTTTCGATGCCTGCAAGTTTGTTAATCAGGCGCGTTTGGATCTCATCAATATCACTGACGCGCTCTGAGAAATATCCACCGAGAGCAAGGAGCTGCTCCTTAAATCCACCAAAAGCCGCTTCAACAATTGGGCGTACATCGAATGCGACACCTTCTGTGATTGCACCCTCTAGAACTTCAATAACAGAAGGATCGCGAGCCATCATCGCTTGCGCGCCGAGAACTTCCTTGGCGACTTCGAGTTCAATTGTCTCTGCGCTGTGTTCGAGATCTGCAGCAACTGCATCGAGTGCTTCTAAAACTTGATCGATATCAGCTGGAACTGGTGCTGTGACTTTTGCAGCCACGATTCGACGTACTGGGCCGACAACGACTCCAGGTGAGACACCGATTCCTTGATATGTCATCGCTATTTACTCGTCGTGATCCGTTGCAATGATTTCAACGATTGATGCGAGAAGTGCTTCCGCGCCATCGCCATCTGTAACAGTGACTTCGATGGAATCACCATTCTTAACGCCAAGTGCGAGAACTGAGAGCAGTGATGCAGCATTGACTGCCTTATCCCCTGGTCGACCAATGGTGACAGCAAGCGGCTTTGCAGCTGCTGCAGCCTTTACGAGAATTGATGCAGGGCGTGCATGAAGACCGACCTTGCTTCCGACTGCAACAATCTGACTTGGCATCGTGGTAACTCCTTAGCAATAAATGATGTGCGTACTCTACTGAAAAAAACTGCAAAAAAGAACAGTGGCCCCGAGTTGCCCCGGAGCCACTGCCCTGTACTGCTTGAACTAATTAAGCGTTGGCCTTTGCACCAATGCCCTTTGCGATGATGACTGCAGCAGCTGTTACGACTGTACCGACAACGATCGCGATGATGTATGTGCCAACTCCACCAATAAGTGGAAGAACAGCTATACCACCATGTGGCGCGCGGAGAGTGTTACCGAAAGCCTCAACGAGACCACCTGTTACAGCAGATCCGAGCATGATTGAAGGGATAACGCGTGCTGGGTCAGCAGCTGCGAATGGGATTGCGCCTTCAGTAATGAATGTTGCGCCAAGAACCCAAGCAGCCTTTCCGTTTTCGTGCTCTGCCTCTGTGAAGAGTGACTTGCGAACAACTGTTGCAAGTGCGAGTCCGAGTGGAGGTGTCATACCAGCAGCCATAACAGCAGCCATGTGTGTAAGGCCAGCACCTGTTGTTGCTGTACCTGCAGCTGTAAGACCTGCAACACCGAATGTGTATGCAACCTTGTTAACTGGTCCACCCATATCGAATGCCATCATCAAACCGATGACGATACCGAGAAGGATTGCTGAACCATCGCCAAGACCTTCGAGCCATGAAGTTGCACCCTCGTTGAGAGGAGTAACAACGTTCTTGACCACGAGGTACATCACGGAGAGAGTGACGATTACTGAGATCAGTGGGTTGATAACAATTGGCATGATTGAACGGATTGCAGCTGGAACGTTCCATGTTGAAATCCAGTTAGCTACGTAACCAGCTACAAGACCACCGACCATTGCGCCGAGGAAGCCTGAACCGATTGAGCCTGCAACAGCACCAGCAGCAAAGCCAGGAACGATACCTGGACGGTCTGCGATTGCGTATGCGATGTAACCTGCAAGAGCTGGGAGCAAGAACTGCCAAGGGCCCATTGCAAGACCGAAGAGGAATGCACCGATACGAACGCGCGCATCAAGTGCAGCGCCATCTGCGTTTGTGCCATCAAGTGCATTCTGAACACCAAGGCTTGTAAAGCCAGCTGGGTCTCCAGAAATCATAAAGCTGAGAGCGATGAGAATACCGCCCGCTGTAACGAACGGAATCATGTAGCTGACGCCGGTCATTAAGTAACGACGAATGTTAGATCCAGAACTCACGGAAGTTCCTTTCTTTCATAACCATCACAACCATTGTGATGGAGGTCTTACTTATTCAGTTTTTCCTGCTTTACTTCATTCTCGTCGCGCTCAATCTTGCAAGCTATTGAGCTCTTTGAGAATTCTCTCTCGTTATTCATTTTTGGATCGCAAGCTTTCAAACTAGCCGTTTGCTAGCGCTTCCGCCTGCTCGACGAGATCTGCAGCGTTCTTGATTGCAGCCTTAGGTGTTGACTTCACAATCTTGCATCCATCGAATCGGTCTTCATCGCGGATACGAACATCGTTTGCAAAAATAATTGCGTCAGCTGAAGCGATGACATCTGCAGGAGTTGGTTTATATCCACCAGCACCTTGAGTCTCGATGACCATCTCATGGCCCTTTGCTTTGCCAGCGCGATCAAGAGCTTCCGCTGCCATAAATGTATGAGCGATTCCTGTTGCACAAGAAGTGACGACTACGAACTTCATTATTTATCTCCTGAGTTAAGTAATTGAACGAGCGCTGACTTTGAATCTGCAGTGCGTAGACCAGCTGTGAAATCTGGATCCATCATGCGACGAGCGAGACCAGAGAGAATCTCAATGTGCTGATCTCCGGCTTCATTGGGGACGAGAATCATGAAGACAACTTGAGCTGGATCTTCTTCTGGATCAAAGACGACACCAGCAGTACGAGCGACAACAACAGCTGCATCAGAGACTCCGCCGCTGCGTGCATGCGGAATTGCAATTCCATCAATCTGAGGCGTGCCCATCTCATCGCGGGCGATCACATCTGCAGCGATCTGGCCTGCATCGGTACCGCGACCTGCAGCGACAGCAACTGCCGCCATCTGCTTGATCGCGTCGACCTTATCTGTTGCAACGAGATCCAGGATGATGAGATCTTCACTAAAGACTGACATCTTTTATGCCTCCACTAATACGCGCGCTCGATCGAAATCATCACGAGTACGCACTTTGACTGCTTCAGCTTGTGCTGAAGAAGGAATAGATGTTCCTGGCAGAGGAACAGATGCGGCCGACCATGCAATTGCAGCTTCGAGCGCTGCCACATCGCATCCAGCTGCGATAAAGATTCCGAGCAAGATATCTCCAGCGCCAACTGGAGTGCCTGAAACTTTTTCAATAGGTTCGCAATGTGTTGCGCCATCTGCAGTAATGAGGAGCGCTCCATCGGCTCCCATGCTGCACAAAATTGTCGAGACTCCCCCAGCGATAACCTCTTGCGCTGCGGCAATGACATCAGAAATGGTCTCTAGTGGTCGTCCGACGAGTTCTGAGAGTTCGTGGTGATTTGGCTTAACCAGATCCACTGCTCCAGCTTTCACCGCTGAAGCGAATTCTTCGCCAGAAGTATCGACGGCTACTTTAGCTCCGCGCGCTTTAGCAAATGTGGCAAGCTCCGCATATGCATCTGATGACAAACCAGGGTTGAGGCGACCTGCAAAGACAACCCAATTGCCATCAAGTGGCAGCTTTGCGAGAGATTCTTTGATGAGCTCGAGCTCAGACTTTCCAAGAGTTGGGCCTGGCTCGTTAATCTTTGTCACAGTTCCGTCGCCTTCAACAATTGTCATGTTGCTGCGAATGGAATCTCCGAATGAAATTACTGTGTGGGCAATCTTCGCTTTATCTAGTTCGCCGCTCATCCATGACTCGCCGAGTTTTCCGCCGATAAAGAGCGCATGTGTATCGACACCAAATGCGCGTGCTGCGCGAGATACGTTGATGCCTTTGCCGCCTGGATGGAGCGTGATCTCTTGGGCGCGATTAATTTCGCCGACATTGAGAGATGAGAGGGCAATCGTGCGATCAATACTTGGATTGAGCGTCACGGTTAAGACCGACATCCCCAAGAGTCCCTCACTTCTACCCATCCACGCTGAATAGGTAGTAAAAGTAAACCGCTTGGGATGACCCTTTGTCCGATTATTCGGGTAACAAAAATGAATCTTTTTCAGTAAATTTCAGAGAATTTGAGCGTAACTACTGAGTAACTTTGCGACTCTGACGCCATTTCACGATGTAATCGATGCCGCTCCATATCGTCAGCACAACAGCGACTGCCATCAGCGCATCACGTAATGGATGCAGAGCATCTGGAAGAGGCAGAATGTAGAAGCTGACTCCAAAATTCTGAGTCAGAGTCTTTAGCTTTCCACCCTTGCTCGCTGGAATGACTCCATCACGAATGACAACTAATCTGAAGATGGTGATTCCAATTTCACGGGCAAGGATGACAATAACAATCCACCAAGGAAAACGATCAAGGATTGCAAGTGAAATCATCGCAGAACCAATGAGCGCCTTATCTGCAACTGGATCGAGGAAAGCGCCTAGCGGAGTTGTACGCCCTGACTTGCGCGCCCAATGTCCATCGAGAATATCCGTCATTCCTAGAGTGAAGTAAATCAACCACGCGATGCACTGCCATGTTGCGCTAGGGCTATGAAAGAGAGCCCATACACCACTGGGAATGAGTGCAATACGAAGGACTGTAAGCCAGTTGGGAGTAATGACCAATGACATTTACAAAGGCCTCGCAACGAGATCGGCGCCCATTGAATCAACCACTACAGCGTCGACATATTGACCCACGGCAAAGTCGGTACCGATAAACGAAGTTGTTCCATCAACTTCTGGACCTTGATGAGCTGCACGACCCTCTTGCAGCTCTGCATCTTCAATAAGGACGCGAACTTTTTCACCGATGCGAGCCTGAGCACGAAGTGAAACCATTTCATCTGCAAGACGCGACAGTGATTCGAGGCGCTCTTTAATGACATCTTCATCAACTTTATCTGCAAGATCCAGCGCCTCTGTATTGTCTTCGTCAGAGTAGCCAAATACGCCTATCGCATCGAGCTTTGCTGATGCTACAAACTGTGCGAGATCATCGAAATCTTCTGGCGTCTCCCCTGGGAAACCAACAATGAAGTTAGAGCGGATTCCTGCTTCAGGTGAGAGCGCACGAATCTGATTAATCAGATGCAGAAACTTCTCTGAATCGCCAAAGCGACGCATGCGGCGAAGTACCGATGGGCTGGTGTGTTGGAAGGAGAGGTCGAAGTACGGCGCGACTTTCTCTGTCTCAATCATCGCCTGTAGTAGAGATGGTCGGACTTCTGCTGGCTGAAGATATGAGAGGCGAACACGCTCAACACCAGGGATCTCTGCGAACTGGTGAAGGATCTTCTCCATCAACTTAAGATCGCCGAGGTCTTTTCCATATGAAGTCGTGTTTTCGCTGACTAGAAATAGCTCGTTGACGCCGTTCTGGGCAAGCCATGCTGCCTCTTCCAGAATCTCCTGCGGTGGGCGTGAGATAAATGAACCGCGGAAGTAAGGAATAGCGCAGAAGGCACAGCGACGATCGCAACCTGAAGCAATCTTCAGCGGTGCCCATGGAGCGTTACCGAGTCGCTTACGGAAGAGCGATCCACCTGCGCCGACACTTGAGGTGTGCTTGGCATCTCGAACTTCGCGACGAGCCTCTGCGCGTGCAACGGGAGTAATAGGTAGTAGCGCACGACGATCTTGCGGCGTATGGGACTGATGTGAATTACCAGAGAGAATCGAATTGAGTTTTGCCGAGATATCTTGGTAATCGTCAAAACCTAAAATCGCATCTGCCTCGGGTAGCGCTTCTGCTAGTTCTTTTCCATAACGCTCAGCCATACATCCGACAGCAACAACCGCCTTGGTAGTGCCATGACCTTTAAGCGAATTAGCCTCAAGAAGAGCATCAACTGAGTCTTTCTTCGCTGATTCGATAAAGCCACATGTATTTACGACTGCGACTTCAGCGTCGTCAGCGTTTTCTACGAGAGTCCAGCCTTCTGCAGCGAGACGTCCGGCAAGTTCTTCAGAGTCGACTTCGTTGCGGGCACAGCCCATAGTGACAATTGCAACGGTGCGAGACATGGGGGTGATACTACAGGTTTAGCGGAATGTGCGACGCACTTCTTGATTCTGACCGCCAAGAGGAGCGAGAAGTTCACCATTGACAGTCACATCAAGTCCTGCAGGATTGCTGAAGTAAATACTGATTGACGTTGTTGCTTCGAAAGACTTGCTCTCGCCTTGGAAGATAGATCCCTTTGCAACGTGCTGACCATCGACGACGATATCAATCAAAGAATTTCCACGTGCTGCCGTAATTGACATCGTTACTCCCCCACCAACTGGAGATGTGGTTGGCGAAGCTGCCTCGGTAGCCACTGCAGATGCAGAAGGCTCTGGTGTTGCAGTCGCAGTCGCTAATGGCTTTATTGGGTTTTCGCTATTGACATTGGTGATAACAATTTGGGCAATAGCAAGAACGAGAATAATCGCAATAGAAAATGCTGCTGGAACTTTCCAAGAGATGCTTCTCTTTTCGTGAGGAACTCGAGCTACATTATTTTCAGCAAGCATCTCGTTAATACTACGGCTCTCTGCTGAATGTTCTTCGTTGTAGAGATCGATGAGTTGATTTGCATCAAGCCCAATCTTCGGCGCGATGTTGCGAAGGTGTCCACGAGCATAAATATCGCCACCGCAATGTGAGAAATTATTCTTCTCCATCTCTGACAGTAATCCAGCGCGAATACTTGTCAGCGAAGCAAGATCATCAAGCGAAAGGCGTGAAGAGGCGCGTGCACTAGAAAGCACCTCGCCTAGATTCATTTTGCTCCCGCCTTATAAAAAGATAGATGAATTTTACCTACCTTCATCTCATAACTACTAGCCCAGTGGTCCATTCGGAGCGAAATCACCCCTAACCCACCCCCATGATTAGTAGTCGCGGAGCGTGGCGAGAACTGAGTCGAGTTCTTCGTTTGTTACGAGAACAACTCGAGCCTTGGAACCTTCAGATGGACCAACGATTCCTCGAGACTCCATGAGATCCATGAGGCGTCCTGCCTTTGCAAAACCAACTCGCAACTTTCGCTGCAACATCGAAGTAGAACCAAATTGAGTTCCAACAACAAGTTCAACTGCTTGGCACAGTAGCTCGAGATCATCGCCGATCTCTTTATCAATCATCTTTGAGGATTGTGGAGCAGCGGTGACATCTTCACGATAGCGAGGCTTAAGTTGCTTCTTGACATGGTTTGTCACCGCTTCGATCTCGCGCTCAGAAACATAAGCACCCTGAATACGAATTGCGCGGCTTGCTCCCATAGGAATGAAAAGTCCATCACCCTGTCCGATAAGTTTTTCAGCACCTGGTGAATCCAAGATAACGCGGCTATCTGCAAGGGATGAAGTCGCAAATGAAAGTCGTGAAGGCACGTTGGCCTTGATTAAACCTGTAACAACATCGACAGATGGACGCTGTGTTGCAAGGACCAAGTGGATACCTGCAGAACGAGCGAGCTGCGTAATGCGAACAACTGACTCTTCTACTTCGCGCGCTGCAACCATCATCAAATCTGCAAGCTCGTCGATGACGACAAGTAGGTATGGGTATGGCTCGAGAACGCGATCCGATCCCGGAGGTGCAACTACCTTGCCTGCACGCACTGCCTTATTGAAGTCATCGATATGACGGAAGCCGAAGTTTGCAAGGTCTTCGTAGCGAAGATCCATCTCACGTACTACCCAGGTCAAGGCATCTGCAGCCTTCTTTGGGTTGGTGATGATCGGTGTAATCAAATGCGGAATGCCTTCATAGGCGGTGAGTTCAACGCGCTTAGGGTCAATCAGAATAAGTCGAACTTCATCAGGAGTTGCGCGCATCATGATTGAAGTAATCATGGAGTTAATCATCGAAGACTTGCCAGCACCCGTTGCTCCTGCAACGAGTAAGTGAGGCATCTTTGCGAGGTTTGCACAGACGAAGTTACCCTCAACATCCTTACCCAGAGCAACCAACATTGGGTGATGATCCTGACCCGCAACGCTAGAACGCATGACATCGCCAAGGGCAACAATCTCACGATCAGTATTAGGGATCTCAATACCCACAGCGGATTTACCTGGAATTGGAGAGAGAATACGTACTTCGCTACTTGCTACAGCGTAGGAAATATTCTTTGAGAGCGCCGTAATACGTTCGACCTTTACTGCATTACCAAGTTCAACTTCATAGCGCGTCACTGTTGGTCCGCGCATAAAGCCTGTGACCGTTGCATCGATATCAAATTGCTTGAAAACTTCAGTGAGCGCAGCAACGACTGTGTCATTTGCTTTGCTCTTACCCTTAGATGCAGGCCCTACCTTGAGCAGATCCTGTGAAGGAAGTTCGTACTTAGAATCACCTGTCAGCAGTAACTGCTCAGGGTGGTGATTGGTCTTTGGTGGCTCTTTCAGTTGAGCCTCAAGCGGCTTGGGAACTTCAACTGTAAATTCTTCGTCGAACTCAGCTTCTTCGAGTTCTTCCTCTTCGTCATGGTCCTCTTCAGCGTTCCATGCCACAACGGGAGTCTCAAAGGGAGGCGTATCGCTGATCTCAAAGTCATCGTCTTCGCGAACAGGTCGCTTTGATTTGATCCATGTAGCAATAACTTTTGCGCGATTAATCACTTCTGAAAACGGTGTTGCTGTAACAACAAGTGCGCCGAAGATAAAGAGTGCACATAAGAATGGGTACGCAAGGAGCGACGACATTACTGCGACCAAAGGTTTGGCTACATAGAAACCGAGTAAGCCGCCACCTTGGCGGATTGCTGTTGCACCTTGTGGGTTTGATGCACCGAGTGATCCGCTGAAGAGGTGGGCTAATCCCGTTGTGCTGACAATCAGAATGAGAAGGCCAACAGTGATGCGACCTGTCCCCTGCTTGTCATCTGGCTTGCGAAAAAGTCGGATAGCAAAGTAGACGAGCGCGACTGGAACTACCACCGCCACTGCACCAAATGCGCCGTATAAGAATGAGTAAACATTGCGACCCAAGAAAGCCTCTGAGCGCATCCACGTACCTGTCACTGAGACAAGTGAGAGGAGGAAGAGGAATAGCGCCGCACCGTCGCGGTGATGCTCAGGGTCGAGATCCTTAGCGCCACGGGCTACGAACCGGATAGAGGAGCCAAGGGTCTTTGCGATTAAACGCCAAGTAGCAGCGACTCCAGAACCAATCAACGGAATTACACCGCTCTTGCTGGATGCCTTCTTTGCTGTGCGTTTTCTCTTAGCCACACGCTCAATCTTAGGTGGTGAGATTTATTCGATATGGGAAGGCGCGCCGTCTTTACACTTCGATGACAACAGGGACAATCATCGGCTTTCGACGATGTTTCTGTCCGACCCACGATCCAATTGTGCGACGAACCACTTGGGAAAGTTGGTGAGTTCCATTAGTGCCACCCGCAACAGCATGTGCCAGCGCCTTCTCAATATCTCCACGGACTTCATCAAAGAGCGCAACATCTTCGTTGAATCCACGAGCATGGATATCGGGGCCGGCAACAATCTTTCCGCTCTGAGAATCAATCACGACGATGACGGAGATAAATCCCTCTTCGCCCAAGATGCGCCGGTCCTTTAAAGAATCTTCGGTGATATCGCCAATGCTTTGACCATCGACGTAAACAAATCCGACTGGAATAGAGCCAGCTACTTCTGCAACACCAGCAACAAGATCAATCACGATTCCGTTTTCAGCGATAAAAGTATTTTCACGAGGTACGCCAGATTGAATAGCGAGTTCGGCATTAGCCTTTAAGTGGCGCCATTCTCCGTGGATAGGCATCGCATACTTTGGCTTGACGATGTTGTAGCAGTACAACAACTCCCCCGCCGCTGCATGTCCCGATACATGCACCAGCGCATTCGCCTTATGGACAACCTTTGCGCCATAGCGAGTGAGCTCGTTGATAATTCGATAGACAGAGTTTTCATTTCCCGGAATAAGTGATGATGCAAGGATGACTGTGTCGCCTTGGCCGACGCGAATCTGATGATCACCATTGGCCATACGCGATAGGGCCGCCATTGGTTCGCCCTGCGATCCCGTTGAGATTAAAACAACGTTATCTCCGTAATTATCGAGATCTTTTAATTCAATGACTGCGCCAGATGGAACACTGAGGTAACCCATATCTTCGGCAATCTTCATATTGCGCACCATCGAACGGCCGATGAAACAGACCTTGCGACCGTGTTCGTGTGCCACATCAATGACCTGCTGCACGCGGTGAACATGTGATGAGAACGAAGCAACGATCACACGCTTCTTTGTAGTCGCGATAACACGGTGCAGCGCAGGCATGATTTCGCGCTCTGCCGGAGTAAAGCCAGGGATATCCGCGTTGGTGGAGTCCGCGAGGAAGATATCCACGCCCTCATCCCCCAGTCGAGCAAAGCTCGCCAAATCTGTAGTGCGTCCATCCAATGGGAGTTGATCCATCTTGAAGTCGCCTGTTGCAAGAACCATTCCTGCCTTTGTGCGAATAGCAACTGCCAGCGCATCTGGGATGGAGTGGTTGACGGCAATGCATTCGAGATCAAAGCCCTCTAACTTAAAGCGATCGCCTTCCCGGACCTCGTGAGTAATAGGTCCGATGCGATGCTCTTTACATTTAGCGGTAATTAAAGCGATGGTGAGAGGCGACCCGTACAGTGGAATATCTACACGTTCGCGCAAGAGATATGGCACGGCACCGATATGGTCTTCATGTCCATGCGTGAGAAATACGCCAACGACATCATCAAGGCGATCACGTATATAACTAAAGTCAGGGAGGATTAAATCAATTCCAGGTTGGTTATCTTCGGGAAAGAGAACGCCGCAGTCCACAATCAATAACTTTCCATCAGTTTCAAAGACGGTCATATTGCGACCAATCTCAGAGATTCCACCGAGCGCGACGATGCGCAAGCCACCGGCAGGAAGCTTGGTAGGTGTACCTAGATTGGGATGGGGATGCTGAGTCATTGATTAATTCTTAAGAACGACGCCACCAGCGGTGAGATCTTTGCGTAGCTGCTCGATCTGTTCTGGTGTTGCATCGACGAGAGGAAGACGAGTTGTGCCGCCAGGTAGACCCATAAGTCCCATTGCAGCCTTGGTAAGAATTGCACCTTGCGTGCGGAACGTTCCGGTAAATACTGGAAGCAACTTTTGATGAATCTCAAGGGCCTTTGCTGAATCTCCAGCGAACCATGCATCGAGCATCGCCTTGAGTTCGGTACCTACCGTGTGGCCACAGACAGAGACAAAACCAACCGCACCTACTGCCAGGAGAGGGAGGTTGAGAATGTCATCACCTGAGTAAACAGGAATCCCGCAACGCTTGATCACCCATGAAGTACTTGCGCTATTGCCCTTGGCATCTTTGAGAGCGACGATATTGTCTACGCTATCGAAGAGACGGCAGATAGTGTCGTTTTCAATTTCAATACCTGTGCGACCGGGAATGTCGTACATCATGATCGGTAAATCTGTAGCAGCAGCGACTGCACGGAAGTGTGCTTCTACGCCAGCTTGTGGTGGCTTGTTGTAATAAGGCACTACAACGAGAAGGCCATCTGCTCCGGCTTCTTGAGAACGCTTAGCTTGTTCGACGGTGTAGGCGGTTTCGTTATCGCCGGCACCTGAGAGAACTTTGATGTTGGGACCAACAACGCTCTTAACAACACGGATGATCTCAAGCTTTTCAGATGACTTAGTTGTTGGCGCTTCACCTGTCGTGCCATTTACAGCAATGCCATCGTGGCCGTTATCGACCAAGTGCTGAGCAAGAGTGGCAACGCCATCCCAATCGATTGAGCCATCCTTATTAAAAGGGGTCACCATTGCAGTGAGAAGCCGTCCGAATGGTGCGTTGATACTCATGGCGGGAATCTTATCGGTTATGGTGCGACGCGACCAGATTTTTCGAAGGCTGCATAGGTAAGAGGCATCAATTTCGCAAATTCTGCCTCCATCTTCTCTGCAACCATCTCAATTTCGCGCTGTGGGTAGCTTGGGAAGTGCGACCCTTCACGTGATGTGCGCAGTGATAGGAAGTTCATCAAGGCACGTGCATTCATGGTCACATACATTGAAGAATATGTAGCAACAGGCAATACAGCACGTGCAACTTCGCGAGCGATTCCTGCATCCAACATCGTCTTGTAAGAATCGTATGCAACCACGTATGCCTTCTTCATTGCTTCCACTGTTGTCTGGAATTGTTCTGTTGTGCCTGGAACAAATTCGTAAGCACCTGTCTTGCCGATCTGAATCAAATTACGATCAGCGTTAGGAATGTAGAAAACTGGCTTCAATTCACGGTAGCGACCGGACTCCTCGTTATATGAGGCGATGCGGTGGCGCATGAATTCGCGAAAGACAAAGATGGGTGCTGAGATAAAGAATGTCATTGAGGTGTGCTCAAATGGTGAACCATGGCGTTCGCGAGCCAAGTAGTTAATCAACCCTGCTGAACGAGCTGGATCTTCACCGATCTCATCCATCGACTGCTCTCCTGCGGTCGATACGCGAGCCGCCCAGATGACATCGGCATCGCTCGCGCTTGCCTTGATGAGTTCGACTGAGACATCGTCGCGGAAAATAATCTCTTCATGGGTGCTTGATTCAGACATGGTCGCACCTTATCTAGCCACCCCCCTCGAATCTCTGTAACCATGGGGCAGAATGTCCGCGTGTCCTACGTGAACCGCGCCACCGCTGCAGCCTCGTTCAGCGTCTCTTTCACGGTTGGCCTCTATGGAATCGCATTTGGTGCTGCCGGAATCGCCGCTGGATTCTCGCTCTTCCAAACCTGTCTCCTCTCATTGCTGACTTTCTCGGGCGCATCGCAATTCGCTGTCGTCGGCGTCCTTGGTGCAGGCGGATCCGCGATTTCAGGAATCACCACCGCTTCACTTCTTGGAATTCGCAATGCTCTCTATGGATTGCGAATGGCACCCATCATGAAGTTACAAGGGTGGAAGAAAGTTGTTGGCGCACAAGTAACAATTGATGAATCCACTGGTGTTGCACTCGGCCAATCCGAACTCGGTGAAAGTGCAATGCGTCAGGGATTTTGGTTAACCGGTATCGGTGTCTATCTCTTCTGGAATCTCTTCACCGTTGTTGGCGCTCTCGGGGCGCAAGCGATGGGCGATCCTGCTGCATGGGGACTTGATGCAGCTGTTCCGGCTGCATTTCTAGGACTGGTATGGCCAAGGCTTACGAATAAAAAGGAGCGCGCACTCGCCGTCGCTGCCATGGCACTTTCTCTAGCTTTGACGCCCTTTGTTGCAGCGGGAATTCCGATTATTAGTACTGCGCTATTGGCTGTGGCATTTGGTTGGAAGGTGCGTTCATGAATCAGATGTGGATTGCAGTAATAGGCACCAGCGCTATCGCATTTGGCTTGAAGTACTTCGGCCACAGCGTGCCTGAGAGATATCTCAGCAACCCTCGAGCGTTGCGCATCAATACGTTGATACCGATTGCGTTGTTAAGCGCTCTTGTTGCAGTGCAGACACTTGCCAATAAGAGCGTACTTGTCATTGATCAACGTGTTGCTGGCATGACCGTTGCAGTCATTGCTCTTATGTTGAAGGCACCGTTTCCGGTAGTAGTACTTGGCTCAGCTGCGGCAAGTGCAGCTGTATTTCATTTACTCTGAAATTACTCCAAGAGCGACTAGCTTCGCTTTAAGGTCGTTATCTGATGGTTCAGTCATATGTGTTCCATCAGGGAAGACGATGACAGGAATTGACTGCGCTCCCCCGTTGATCTCAACAACCTTTGCAGCAGCAGTTGTATCTGCCTCAACATCGATATGTGTAATCTGAACATCGAGCTCTTCGAGAAGACGCTTTGAACGGCGGCAATCTCCACACCAATCAGCTCCGTACATTGTGATCTCTGGATGTGATGACATTTTCTTCTCCTGTTTGACCTAGTAGTTACATAAACTTTTCAAGGCCGACCGTCAGCCCTGGATGTGATGAAACCTGACGAACGCCAAGCAATACACCAGGCATAAATCCAGCGCGATCCAATGAATCGTGGCGAATAGTGAGAGTCTCGCCAAGTCCACCGAAGAGAACCTCTTGATGTGCAATCAGGCCACGAAGACGCACTGAGTGAACAGGAACATCTCCTACATTGGCACCGCGTGCGCCATCAAGTGACGTTGATGTTGCATCCGGCATTGCAGATAGGCCTGCACGCTTGCGAGCATCTGAAATCAACGCTGCTGTGCGAGACGCTGTACCTGAAGGCGCATCCACTTTATTGGGGTGGTGAAGTTCAATAATCTCTGCGGATTCGAAGAACTTTGCAGCCTTTTCCGCGAACTCCATCATCAATACTGCGCCAATTGCAAAGTTAGGGGCAATCAGAACGCCCGCCTTTGGATTTGATGCAAGCCATGAATTGAGCTGTGCGATGCGATCATCTGAGAAACCAGTTGTTCCAACGACTGCATGAATATTGTTCTTGATAAGAAATTCGAGATTGCCCATAACGACATCAGGAGTTGTGAAATCAACGACAACCTGCGCGCCTGCGCTGACAAGAGCGTCGAGTGAGTCACCTTGATCAAGCGAAGCGACGAGTTCGCAATCAGCGCTTTCGCTAACAGCCTTCACTACTTCAGAGCCCATACGACCGCGAGCACCAAGGACGCCTACTTTGATCATGAGTTCAACACCTTCTCAAACTTAGATGGATTCTTAAATGGTCCAACGAGTGCAAGGGTAGGCGTTTTAGTCAAATACTCGCCAGCAATTTCGCGAATGTCTTCTGCGCTTACGGCTGAAATTGCCTTCAAGATGTCGTCAAAGTCCATGACCTGCCCATAAACAATTTCATTCTTGCCAATACGGCTCATACGTGAACCTGAATCCTCTTGACTTAATACCAATGAACCACGAACTGCGCCCTTAGCGCGTTCGATTTCCTCGTGAGTCATGCCGTTATCGGCTACATCTGCCAATACTTCGCGGATGATTTCAACGACCTCGACTGCCTTTGTTGGATTGCATCCTGCATAGAAACCAAGTGTTCCGCTGCCGGCAAATTGTTGTGCATATGCATAGACAGAGTATGCAAGGCCGCGCTTTTCACGGATCTCTTGGAAGAGTCGTGATGACATTCCCCCACCGAGGGCTGCAGACATTACGCCCATTGCAAAGCGGCGGCTATCTGCTCGAGCAACGCCCTCCATGCCGTACAGCATGTGAGCTTGCTCAGTCTTGCGATACATCAAACCAACCGGGGTCTGTGGCCCCTTTTTGATTGGCGTATTTGGACGAATATTTGGTGTGCCAACAACATCAAGGAAGTTATCGCGCGAGAGCGCTTCTTCCACCATTGCAACGACGCGCTTGTGCTTGATGTTTCCAGCTACAGCGACAACAAGATCTGATGGTTGGTACTTCTTCTTGTAATAGTTAAAGACTGTATTGCGAGACATTCTTGTGATGCTCTCGACCGTGCCCAGGATAGGACGACCGATCGGAGTATCACCATAGTAAGTATCGCTAAAGAGGTCGTGCACGAGATCTGATGGATCATCATCGCGCATGGCAATTTCTTCAAGAACGACTTTGCGCTCGGCATCGACATCGAGCGCTGTGACAATCGAAGATGTAATCAAGTCGCTGACGACATCGATCGCCATCGGTAAATCAGTATCAATCACACGCGCGTAGAAGCAGGTGTACTCCTTCGATGTAAAGGCATTCATCTCGCCACCGACGGATTCGATAGAAGATGAAATCTCTAACGCCGTACGTGACTTAGTGCCTTTAAAAAGTAGGTGTTCAAGAAAATGAGAAGCACCGGCCGTAGCCGGTGCTTCATCACGTGAACCTACATTGACCCAGATACCAACAGCTGCGCTTCGAACAGATGGAACTTCCTCTGTAACAATGCGCAGACCGCTGGAGTGGACCGTTCTCTTAACAGACATTACTCAGCTGAAGCTGCGCCTTCTTCGAGAACTGGAACGAGAGATAGCTTGCCCTTTGGATCGATCTCGCCGATCTCAACCTGGACCTTATCTCCGACCTTCATGACATCTTCAATGTTCTCAATTCGCTTTCCGCCATGCATCTTGCGAATCTGTGAAACGTGAAGGAGTCCATCCTTGCCTGGCATTAACGATACAAATGCACCGAATGTTGCAAGCTTGACGACTGTTCCTAGGTAACGCTCTCCGACCTCAGGCATTGTTGGGTTAGCAATTGCATTGATCTGCGCACGCGCAGCCTCTGCAGATGGCCCATCAGTTGCACCGATGTAGATAGTTCCGTCATCTTCGATTGAGATTTCAGCGCCTGTCTCATCCTGAATCTGGTTGATGATCTTGCCCTTAGGGCCGATAACAGCACCAATCTGATCGACAGGAATCTTTACAGAGATGATTCGAGGAGCGTATTGGCTCATCTCATCAGGTGTATCGATTGCCTCGTTCATGACATCGAGAATCGCAAGACGCGCTTCCTTTGCCTGGTGAAGAGCGCCAGCAAGAACTGATGCAGGAATTCCATCGAGCTTTGTATCGAGCTGGAGAGCTGTAACGAAGTCCTTTGTTCCTGCGACCTTAAAGTCCATATCTCCAAATGCATCTTCTGCACCGAGGATATCTGTGAGCGCAACGTATTCAACCTTGCCATCAACATCATCTGAGATAAGACCCATTGCAATACCTGCAACTGGAGCCTTAAGTGGCACACCGGCTTGAAGCATTGAAAGTGTTGATGCACAGACTGAACCCATTGATGTTGAACCATTTGATCCAAGTGCTTCAGATACCTGACGGATTGCATAAGGGAACTCTGCGCGAGTTGGAAGTACAGGAATAAGTGCGCGCTCTGCAAGTGCACCGTGGCCGATTTCGCGACGCTTAGGTGTACCAACACGACCTGTCTCACCAGTTGAATATGGTGGGAAGTTGTAGTTGTGCATGTAACGCTTTGATGTCTCTGGGCTCAGAGTATCGAGCTGCATCTCCATCTTAAGCATATTAAGAGTTGTGATTCCAAGAATCTGTGTCTCGCCGCGCTCGAAGATTGCTGAACCGTGAACGCGAGGAATTACCTCTACCTCTGCAGACAATGCACGGATATCGCGGAGACCGCGGCCATCGATACGAATCTTGTCGCGAAGCACGCGCTGACGAACAAGCTTCTTAGTGACAGAGCGGAATGCTGCTGAGATTTCCTTCTCACGGCCTTCGAACTGCGCAGCGAGCTTCTCCTTAACTGCATCAGAGATCTCATCAATCTTTGTCTCACGCTCCTGCTTACCTGCGATGGTAAGTGCTGCTGCGAGTGAATCCTTAACTTCTGCATAGACAGCGTCGAATGCATCAGCCTGGTAATCGAGATAAACAGGGAATTCAGCTGTTGGCTTTGCTGCAACAGCAGCAAGCTTTGACTGTGCTTCGCAGAGAACGCGGATGAACGGCTTTGCCGCATCGAGACCCTGTGCAACAACTTCTTCAGTTGGTGTTGGCGCTCCGCCTGCAATGAGTTCGATTGTGCGTGAAGTTGCTTCAGCTTCAACCATCATGATTGCAACGTCATCAGCTGTTACGCGACCTGCAACGACCATGTCGAATACTGCGTTCTCAACCTGTGAGTGGTTAGGGAATGCGACCCACTGACCATCGATAAGTGCAACACGTACACCGCCGATTGGACCAGAGAACGGCAAACCTGCAAGCTGTGTTGAGATTGATGCTGCGTTAATCGCAAGTACGTCGTACATGTGATCAGGGTTGAGTGCCATTACTGTCACAACAATCTGAACTTCGTTACGAAGGCCCTTTACAAATGATGGGCGCAGTGGGCGGTCGATCAAACGGCAAGTAAGAATTGCCTCTTCTGATGGACGGCCTTCACGGCGGAAGAATGAACCAGGAATCTTTCCAATTGAATACATCTTCTCTTCAACATCCACTGTGAGTGGGAAGAAGTCGAATTGATCCTTAGGTGTCTTTGATGCTGTTGTCGCTGAAAAGATCATTGTCTCTTCATCGAGGTAAACAGCTGCAGCTCCTGCTGCCTGCTTTGCAAGGCGACCAGTTTCAAACTTGATCTCGCGCTTACCGAACTTTCCGTTATCGATAACGGCTACTGATGACTTTACGTCTTGACCCTCCATAGGGCGCTCCTTTACTTAAGTCAGCACGCCACAAGAGAAAAAAATGAATCTTCGATCGAAGTCCACGGAAATTTATTTATCAGCTTCCGTGAGCCACTACCGAGGACCATTTATCCTCGTGGGCGCTGATGCTCCAGTCGGGCTGCCCTGTGCAACCCAACTTTCCTACCAACTTCAACTACGACGTAGTTGAAGGCACTGCAGAAAAACTAATTAGCGACGGATACCGAGCTTCTCGATAATCGCGCGGTAACGGTTGATATCTGTCTTCGCAAGGTACTGAAGGATGCGGCGACGCTGTCCAACCAAGAGAAGAAGACCACGACGGTTGTGGTGGTCGTGTGGGTTTGTCTTCAAGTGAGTTGTGATGTCGTCAATACGACGTGACAACAATGCGACCTGAGCTTCAGGGCTTCCGGTATCAGTAGCTGATGAGCCGTACTTTGCGATGATTTCTTTCTTTACTTCTGGTGTTAATGCCATTTCATTTCCTTTTCATTCAGTCTCCTGACCCGCAAGGCCTTCCGGTTGTACTCTCGGAAGATCGACAATCTTGTGAGACAGCCTGAATTCTAGGCTAGGGGCTGAGATAACCCAAATTGAGCGCTTAGCGCCTATCGCTTCTGCGTGAAATAAAGAGGCTGAGCGGAGTAGATGTAGAAATGGAGAAAGTTGAGTCATTAGGGATCAGCCGGGCTGTTAGCATCGCCGAACCAGATATTGATGGCTTCCAAAGACATGTCGCAGAAAAACTTGGATATGAACCTGTTGTCTCCTTTGAAATACATCCTGGGATTCGCTTTCCAGCAACCATAAATTGGACCTTTCCATCTACGAAAGTAGAGAGCGTAAGTGAAACAGTTTTTCCTTTCATGGCTCCACCAGATGAGCTGAGTGAACCAACAGTATTCACTGGCATTACGTAATCCGGTTGAGTAATCGTAAAGTTCTCTAATACCTGCGCTGCAGAGAGGTCTCTGTTGTAAATTCTAACTAAACCAAGATCTGCTTTTGCATTCCAACTATTGGCAGAGTAGGGATTATCCATAAGTTGAAATGAGCCAGAAGAATCGAAAACACGCGGCTGGGAGCTTGTGCAATTCGACGGCGAGATGCGGCATGTAGAATTCTGAAGAACTCCATTAATATAAATCTTCTGATTTTCCCAGGGTCCGGTATCTGTCATTTGAAAGACATAGTGCGTCCATACATTGTTATAGCTTGATGACGAGATACCGTAAAGTTGGCTTTGAAATGTATTGAAACCTACTTGGTCCCCGTAGTGATAAATATTGTAATTTCCCGATCCCCACGAAAAAAGCATCGAGCCATTTGAATTTTGTATATTGCCCGCATCTTTCAGCCTTATCCACATTTCAACAGTAATTGTGTCAAGAGATGCAGTAGAGCCGATTGATGAAATGACTCTGTCACTGTTCGAACTCTCAACGCCTTTAAAAATTACGCCACTTGGGCCAGAAATAACCTTTAACATGCCGCCCGCTGGAGCGGTTCCTGCGGTTCCCCCTGTAATTAAATTGCTCCAAGTTGTTGAGCCTGATGTGTATGACGATGCCGCAAAGTGCGCAACTGGAATTGTGTAACGGATTACGACAACGCCACTTCCGCCATTTCCTCCCTTATATGCGCCCCCGCCATTCATGCCCGAGCCGCCGCCTCCACCGCCGGTGTTAGCTGTTGCATCCACACCAACGGATGCTGTGTTTGCTCCAGCACCTCCGCCACCGTTGCCACCTGGGCCAGCCGTGCCGGAGTTACTTGTACTTCCTCCACCTCCACCAGCGAAGTAAATTTGAGATGAAACGTTCTGGCCTACATTTAAGGATGACTGCGCGCTAGTTGTGATCCATGTGATCAGGGCGCCGTTACCTCCCTTACCGCCGCCGTTGATAGATGCCGCCGACCCAGAAGCAAAGGCTCCACCACCGCCACCGCCGGCATACATGGTTCCAGCTGTCACGTGTCCTGAACCACCAATATTTCCTTGGCCACTGGACGCTGTTCCGATTGCTTGGCCACAGCATCCGCCGCCGCCACTAGAGCCACCCGAACCTGATGTCAATGTGTAGCCACCACCACCACCGCCAATCGCAGTTTGGGTAGCTATCCCATTACCAGAAACCTGAGAATTGCTTCCGTTAGTGCCTTCACTACCAGCACTCGCAGTTGCACTTCCCCCCGCGCCTCCATCACCAACAGTGATAGATAAATTCGACGTCGAGATGGCAATAGCGGATGCATTAATTAATCCACCCGCGCCTCCGCCGCCGGCATGTCGAGCGCCGCCGCCACCGCCGCCGGCCACAACCAATAAATCTATATCTTTAAGGTTTGCGGGTGGCGTCCAAACATAAGTGCGAATACCTTTAAAAGCGATGTAGCAAGAACCAGAATCCTGAAACACGGAAACATCCGTGGCAATGTCAACATTTTGAATGCATTGATTACTGCCTACTGTTGCCGCGTTAACGGGCGATGTTACCGGTAGAAAAAGGCCGGTGATTGTGATGAACGCAATTACCGTTTTACTAATTCTCTGTAAGCCTGCGCGCTTCATCGCAATCCTTCTTCATCTGAACCAATAGCTCGTCGAGTCCATTGAACTTCAAGGTTGGTCGCAAGTACCAGCCGAACTCAACTGATGCAGCCTTGTCGTACAAATCTAAACCTTGTTGATCTAACGCGTAGGCCTCAACCTGACGACCTCGGTCACCTTCGAATGTTGGGTTGGTACCGATAGAAATTGCAGCCGGCCAAAAGTTAATTCCAACGGTAAGCCATCCGGCATAGATACCGTCTGCAGGAATAGTCTGACCATCGATCTTGCCAATGTTTGCAGTGGGATAACCAATCTCACGACCACGCTTTTCGCCATGGACAACAACGCCATCCAGTCGGTGCGGGCGAGATAGAAGTGTGCGAGCCTCTTCGACTTTGCCTTCCATCACTAAGTTGCGGATGCGAGAAGAAGAGATTGGTTCTTCTCCCCCGGCTAACTCTTGTACGTCAACAGTGAAGTTGTACTTCAAGCCATCCTTAATTAAAGAATCGACGTTGCCGGCAGCTTTAGCGCCATAGGTGAAGTTCTTTCCGACGATGACCGTACTTACATGAAGTTGATCTACCAGGATGTTCTTCACGAAATCTTCTGGTGACATCGCTGCGAATTGCTCGTTGAACTTCATCACCGCTACTTGATCTGCATTATGAATCTTCAGAAGCTCAACACGGTCTGCCAAAGTGGTGAGCATTGGTGGAACTGAATCTGGAGCAAAGACTGTGCGAGGGTGTGGGTCAAAAGTGAGCGCAACAATGGGGCGACCATCGGCAATATCTTTAGCGCGATTGAGCAGAGCTTGATGTCCCTTATGAACGCCATCGAAGACTCCGATGACTACTACGGTGGACGCGCTCATAGGTGAATCTTGCCTTACCTAGTTCGCCGCTGCAAAAACCGCGAGTGGTTTCGCTTTATCTGATGCATTCTTCAATAGTGCAATCAGCCGGTTATCAGGAGATAGCGCTGCAAATAACTCATCGCTTGGGTTTGAACTGAGTGGACGGCCGAATGAGAGCTCGTTGACTTCTTCCAGGTCTAGTTCACGGACTGGGAAAGTTGCGCGCGCGACATCGGCTAGATCGAGAGTCTTTACATTGCCGCCTTTGAGTTGGTCTACGCCGATGGCTTGATCGAGAGTAAAGCCTGCAACTCGAGTACGACGTAATACGTTGAGATGGCCACCAACCTTTAGCTCTGCACCCAAGTCACGAGCAATTGCACGGATGTAAGTGCCGGCAGAACATGTGACTGCAATATCAACGAGAGTCGTCGCATCTTTATGTCGAATATTGAGTACATCCAATTGAGAGATGTTGACTTTGCGAGCAGGGAGTTCGAACTCCTCCCCCGAACGCGCACGGTCGTAGGCGCGCTTTCCATCTACCTTGATTGCGGAGACATTTGTAGGGCGCTGCATGATTTCGCCGACCATTGTGGCAAGAATTCGCTTGATATCTTCATCGCTGACCTGTGATGCATCAGCGGTCGAGGTAATTTCACCTTCATGATCATCAGTTGTTGTTGATGAGCCAAGCACGATAGTTGCGGTGTAGCTCTTATCGCCATCGGTGATGTACTGAAGTAGACGTGTTCCGTTGTTGAAGCCAAGAACGAGGACTCCGGTAGCCATCGGATCGAGAGTGCCAGCGTGGCCAACCTTGCGAGTGTTCAGTGCACGGCGACCGATTGCCACAACATCATGGCTAGTCATACCTGGGGCTTTATCAACCACCAAGAATCCGTCAGACATGTTTCCTTGGAATTATTCTTCGTCGTCAATATCGCGATGACCTTGGGCATGCGCGTCATTTGAAATTGGCCGAGGCTGCTTGTAAGCGTCTTCAACTACAGGCTTGGCACCTTCACGAGCCTTGGCAACCTGTGCATCGAGCTCGTGCACCTTATTAAGGAGTGTGTCCATCGCGCGAGCTGACTCTGGCAGCCCATCGAGAATGAATTCAAGAGTTGGAGTGATGCGAGTTCCGAGATCTTTTCCAACAGCAGAGCGGATAACGCCCTTTGCTGATTCAAGAGCCGCAGCAGTTGCAGAGCGCTCATCATCTTCACCAAAGACGGTGTAGAAAATCGAGGCATGCTGGAGATCTCCAGTCACGCGCGCATCGGTAATAGTGACAAAGCCGAGACGAGGATCTTTAATCTTCGTCTCAAGTAGCTGTGCGACTACAACCTTGATGCGGTCTGCAACTTTATCGCTGCGGTGATTCTTTCCCATGAGTTATGCGCGCTTCTTCTCTTGCATCTCGAAGACCTCAATGATGTCTCCGACCTGTAGGTCAGCACCCTTACCTACGCCGATACCGCACTCGTAACCCTCGCGGACCTCAGTTGCATCATCCTTAAATCGCTTGAGCGATTCGATTGTGACGCTCTCGGCAATTGTTGCTCCGCCACGAATAACTCGTGCCTTTGCATTGCGTCGAATGATTCCGCTTTGTACAAGTGAACCAGCGATAGTTCCGACCTTTGAAGACTTGAAGAGATCGCGTACTTCTGCGGTACCCAATACAACCTCTTCGTACTCTGGCTTAAGGAGACCCTTAAGTGAGAGCTCGATTTCTTCGATTGCGTTGTAGATAACAGAGTAGAAGCGAACTTCGACGCCTTCTTGATCAGCGAAGATTGCTGTCTGTGGTTCTGGCTTAACGTTAAAGCCGATAACAACAGCAGTTGATGCAGATGCAAGAGTGATATCGCTCTTGGTAATTGCACCGACGCCACGGTGGATAACTCGAAGATCAACTTCAGCTCCGACATCAAGCTGCATAAGCGCATCTTCGAGAGCTTCCACAGAACCTGATACGTCGCCCTTGAGAATAAGGTTGAGCGTAGAGATCTTGGACTGTTCCATGAAGTCTTCGAGTGAGACCTTCTTGCGAGCCTTTGCAAGCTGAGCATTGCGCTCTGCAGCCTGACGCTTCTCAGCAATCTGACGAGCAGTACGGTCATCTTCTGCGACAAGGAATGTATCGCCAGCATTTGGAACGGAAGTGAATCCGAGTACCTGAACTGGACGAGATGGTCCTGCCTCAGTGACATTCTCACCATGCTCATCGAGCATCGCACGAACGCGACCAAATGAACCACCGGCAACGATTGCATCTCCGACCTTCAGAGTACCGCGCTGAACAAGCACAGTAGCAACTGGTCCGCGACCACGATCGAGGTGAGCTTCAATAGCAACACCACGAGCATCATCTTCTGCAATTGCACGAAGATCGATAGCAGCATCTGCTGTAAGGAGAATAGAGTCAATCAAATCATCGACACCCTTGCCCTGCTTTGCAGAGACATTTACGAAGATTGTGTCTCCGCCGTACTCCTCAGCGATGAGGTTGTACTCGGTCAACTGCTGGCGGACCTTATCTGGGTTCGCACCTTCCTTATCAATCTTGTTAACTGCAACAACGATTGGAACATCAGCTGCTTGAGCGTGGTTAAGCGCTTCAATTGTCTGAGGCATGATTCCGTCGTCTGCTGCGACAACGAGAACGGCAATGTCAGTTACCTTCGCACCACGAGCACGCATAGCGGTAAAGGCTTCGTGACCCGGTGTATCGATAAATGTAATTGCGCGGTTAACGCCATCGTGATCATGGTGAATTTGATATGCACCAATGTGCTGTGTGATTCCGCCTGCTTCGCCCTTGATGACCTCAGTCTTACGTATCGCATCGAGAAGCGAAGTCTTACCGTGATCGACGTGACCCATAACAGTCACAACTGGTGGACGAGCAACGAGATCATTTGGATCAACATCGGCTAGCTCTTGAGCCAAATCGATATCGAAGTCCTGAAGGAGCTCACGATCTTCATCTTCTGGAGAAACAATTTCGATCTGGTACTTAAGTTGGGCACCAAGAATTTCGAAGGTATCTGCATCCACTGATTGAGTTGCAGTCACCATCTCACCAAGATGGAAGAGCGCTGAAACTAGCGCTGCTGGATCTGCACCAATTTTCTCGGCGAAATCTGCCAGCGATGAACCGCGACGCATGCGAATCTTTGTATTGCCATCACCGTGAGGAATAACTGCGCCACCAAGTTGTGGTGCTTGCATATTGTCGAACTCTTCGCGAAGAGCCTTTCTCGACTTCTGCTTACGCTTTGAAGACTTTCCTTTACCGAATGCACCTGCTGCAGATCCGCGACCGCCGGGACCTCCGCCTGGACGACCTGGACCGCCGGGACGTGGAGCTCCACCAGTAGATGGACCTGAAGAACGATATGGACCTGATGCTGGTGCACCTGCTCCTGCTGGACGTGGTGCAAAACCTGGACGACCTGGACCGCCTGCTCCTGCTGGACGTGGTGCACCTGGACGTGCAGCAAAACCTGGACGAGGTGCGCCGGGACGTGGTGCACCTGGACGTGCAGCACCCATTGGTCGCTGCGGTGGACGCGGAACTGCGCCACCTGTTGAGAATGGATTGTTACCTGGACGAGGAGGACGTGGAACTGCCGCTCCTGCTGAGAATGGATTGTTACCTGGACGAGGAGCAGCTGGTGCACCTGGAACTGGTGGAGTGGTTGGAGCCACTGGTGATTCTGGTGTTGCTGCAGCTGCAGCAGCTGCTGCTTGTTCTGCTTCGCGAGATGCCTTTAACGCCGCGAGGTCTACACCGAGCTCTGCAGCAAGTTCAGCTGCAAGTTCTGGATTTACCTCTGGCTTTGCTGCAACAGCTTTTTTGGCTGCAGCTTTCTTTACAGGCTTCTTCTCTTCAGCTGGCTTTGCATCGGGATAGAGCGCAATTAACTTGCGGGCAACCGGTGGCTCAACTGTTGATGATGCTGATCGGACGAATTCGCCGAGTTCTTGTAACTTTGCAAGGACTTCCTTGCTTTCCATACCGAGTTGTTTTGCCAACTCATGTACACGGACCTTTGACACATTTCTCCTGTCTTGGCCCGCAAATTCTATTGTGGGATGCGAGCCCTAGTTGTCGAACCTCATGATGTGAACAAGCTCATTTTTGCTTCATATCTTTCGCATCCATTTCTTTACACATTCACTGCGAATATGTAATTAACTGGGGTGAGTCTACCGAAACACCCTTCAATTTCCTATTCCGCTGTGGGAGCGTCTGGGTGGATATCAATGCGCCAGCCGGTAAGGCGGGCTGCAAGGCGGGCATTCTGCCCATCTTTTCCGATAGCCAATGAGAGCTGGTAATCAGGAACTACTACTTTGGCGCTGCGAGCATCAAGGTCAACAATCTCGACCTTGCTTACCTTTGCAGGTGCAAGCGCATGTGCCACGTACTTTGCTGGATCTTCGTCGTAATCCACGATGTCAATCTTCTCGCCATTGAGTTCATCCATCACGGCTCGCGAACGTGCACCCATTGGGCCAATCAATGAGCCCTTTGGTGAAACACCTGCGCGATGCGAACGCACCGCAATCTTCGTGCGGTGACCGGCTTCACGGGCTACGCCCATGATCTCGACGATGCCATCTTTCACTTCTGGAACTTCAAGAGCAAATAATTGCTTGACAAGACCTGGGTGGCTACGAGACAACATAATCTCTGGCCCCTTCATGCCTTGCTTTACTTCAACAACGAAACATTTGATGCGTGCACCGTGTTCGTAGACCTCACCTGGAACTTGTTCCTGTGGCGGAATGCGTCCTTCGATGCGACCAAGGTTGACATTGATCATTTTGGGATCGCGACCTTGTTGAATTACGCCAGAGATAACATCGCCGACAGATGCGGTGAACTCCCCCACGATCTCAGCATCATTTGTTGCGCGCATCGCCTGCTTAATAACTTGTCGTGCAGTTGAGGTAATAGTGCGGCCAAATCCTTCTGGTTCATCAACTTTCTCAGCGATGCGTTCGCCCATCTCATTGAATTCAGGAATGATGATTTGAATTTCGCCGGTTTCGCGATTGAGCTTTGCTTGCGCGTATCGGTTTGGCTCCGCTGTCTCGTTATAAGCAGTCAGTACTCCAGCTTCGATTGCTTGGATAAGTTGCTCGAGGGACATGCCCTTTTCAGTGGTGAGAGCAACGAGAGCTTCCATTTCAACATGCATGTTAGTTCTCGTCCTTTCGGTTGAATTCAATCTCAACTACAGCACGTTTGATATCGGCTAAGGCGACGACAACTTCCTTTGCCTCCTTCTTAACAGCAACAGTAAGAGTGACATCTGCATCGGTATTAGAGGCAATACGTCCTGTGACAACTTCGCCATCGGTCTTGGTGACCTTGAGCAAGCGAGTGACATTCTTTGCGAAGTGGCGTGGCAATGTCAGTGGGCGGTCGATTCCTGGCGATGTGACTTCGAGGGTAAACGGTGTCTCGCCCATAAATGGCGCTTCATCCATCAGCTCTGAAACGAGCTTGGATGCAACGGTGACTTGATCAAGATTGAGTGCACTCTCGCCATCGACGATGACAGTAACAATGCGGTGATTGCCTGGAGTTACGAGATTGACGTCTTCGAGGAAATATCCAGCTTGTTGTAGCGCTGGAGTAATGAGTTCTGCGATTTGGTCTTTAAGTGCCATGGCTTTGCCGTCCTATTCTGTTGTTATTCAATTGTGAAGCGTGGCTTAATTTACTGTATATAAAGCGAGTATCCAAGTCGCAAAATCAGCAGTGCTGTGACAATCAAATAGAAGACTCGAACAAATCCCGAGCCCTTCTTAATTGCCATATGTGAACCCAAATATCCCCCGGCCAAGTTGGCGATGGCTAGGAAGAGGCCAATCTTCCAGAGGATTCCGATTCGGAAACCTACGACGATAATCGAGGCCAAGTTTGTTGTGGCATTGACAACCTTTGCAATCGCAGAAGCGCCAACAAAAGCAAATCCCATAACAGCAACAAGTGCGATCATCAACATCGTGCCGGTACCAGGGCCAATCAGTCCGTCGTAGAAACCGATAGCTGTTGCGGCGATAGAGCCGATGATCATCAATTTCTTTGGTGAGTGCTTTTCTACATGCACTTTGCCAAGATCTGGCTTTGCCAATGTGTAGATAAAGATTGCAATCATCATAAAGAAGATCGCACTCTTAAAAATAGTGGGAGAAATATGCGATGCAAGCAGCGCTCCGCCGCATGCACCGACAAATGCCGGAATGACCATCGCAAGCAATAACTTGGGATCTGTCTTAATCGACTTGCGATATTTGATTGCGGCAGTTGATGTTCCGAAGAATGCTGCGGTCTTTGAGGTTGCTACGACTGAGACTGGATTGCGATCAGGGAAAGAGAGCAACATTGCGGGAGTTTGAATCAATCCTCCCCCGCCCGCGATTGCGTCTACAAAGCCAGCAGAAAACATCGCCAAAAATAAGAGCGCGACGTTTAAGGTAGAGAGTTCGTAGAACACGTTATGCGAGAGTTGCTAGAGTCTTTGCAATTTCTTCGACTGCACTGCCGACAGCAATCTCTTGCTTTTCGCCGCTCTTGCGAACCCGCACTTCAACGTTGCCATTTTCAAGCGCCTTGCCCACAACGACAATCATCGGAATACCAATGAGCTCAGCATCCTTGAACTTCACACCTGGACTTGTGCTGCGGCGATCATCGAGCATGACCGAGATACCGCGACCTTCAAGATCTGCAGCTAACTTCTCGCCTGCCTCAAAGAGTGCGTCATCCTTGCCCGCGACAACAACATGCACCTTTGCGGGTGCAACAGATACCGGCCAGGAAAGGCCAATCTCATCGTGAGTCTGTTCTGCGATTGCAGCAACTGCGCGAGATACGCCGATTCCGTATGAGCCCATTGTGACAACCTGGCTCTTACCGTTCTGATCAAGAACAGTGAGATTGAGTGCATCTGCATATTTGCGACCAAGTTGGAAGATATGGCCAATTTCAATAGCGCGATCAATGACAACAGCGGTGTCGCACTTAGGGCATGAATCGCCTTCACGGACAACAACTGCTTCGATGTAATGATCGACTTCGAAGTCGCGGCCGTTGACAACGTTGCGAGCATGCTTATCTTTCGCGTTGGCACCTGTAATCCAGGCTGTACCTGGTGCGATGCGTGGATCTGCATAGACAACGATGCCGCTCTTCTTTGCATCCTGTGGACCGATGTATCCCTTAACAAGTCCTGGGAACTTTGCGAAATCTTGTTCTTCAAAGACACGGATTTCATTAACGCCTGGCATATTTGCTTGAAGTCGTTTGATATCGACTTCGCGATCACCAGGAACAAGAACGGAGATTGCTGTCTCATCGGCCATCAACATGACGTTCTTGAGCGTTGATGCACCGGTATGTCCTGGACCAAACTTTGAATTAAGGAGCTCAACCAAAGTATCAATCGTTGGAGTATTTGGTGAATCAAAGACTTCTAGCGCACCGACTGATGAGGCATCGCCGGCAGCTACCTTTGTTGTCATCGCTTCAACATTTGCTGCATAACCACAACTTGGACATAAGACATATGTATCTTCGCCAGTTGGGCATGGTGCTAGAAATTCTTCAGATGAAGATCCACCCATTGCACCTGCAACAGCAGAGACAATGTTGTACTTCATTCCCAGGCGATCAAAAGTCTTGATGTATGCCGCGCGGTGCTTTTGGTAAGACTCGACCAATCCTTCGTCGGTGAGGTCGAATGAGTATGAATCCTTCATCACGAATTCGCGACCTCGGATGATTCCTGAACGTGGACGCGCTTCATCGCGGTACTTGGTCTGAATCTGATAGAGGGAAAGTGGAAGATCTTTATAAGAAGAATATTCACCTTTGACCATCAAGGTAAACATCTCTTCATGCGTTGGGCCAAGTAAGTAATCAGTGCCCTTGCGGTCTTGCAGGCGGAACAAATCTGGGCCGTACTCTGTCCAACGGTTGGTCTGCTCGTAAGGATCCTTAGGCAACATCGCTGGGAAGTGAACCTCTTGGAATCCCGCATTGTTCATCTCTTCACGAACAACGTTCTCGATATTGCGAAGTGTGATGACACCGAGTGGCAGCCATGAGTAAATACCAGCAGCTACACGGCGGATATATCCAGCGCGCACTAGTAAACGGTGGCTTGGAACCTCAGCATCAGCTGGGTCATCACGGAGGGTGCGGAGAAATAAGGTAGACATTCGCAACATGATGCGAACCCTACCGTGTGATTAAGAAGTTACGACGGAAGGTTCGCCGGAAGGAACACCAGCAGCTTCCATTTCCTCAGCAAGACGCATCGCCTCTTCAATAAGAGTCTCAACAATCTGCGCCTCAGGAACAGTCTTGATGACTTCGCCCTTTACAAAGATCTGACCCTTACCGTTACCTGATGCAACACCGAGATCTGCCTCGCGTGCTTCGCCAGGACCGTTAACAACGCAACCCATAACGGCAACGCGCAATGGAACTGTCATTCCCTGCAAACCTGCCTGCACCTTCTCGGCCAATGTATAGACATCTACCTGTGCGCGACCGCATGAAGGACAAGAAACGATCTCGAGCTTACGTTGACGCAAGTTGAGAGATTCGAGAATTGAGATACCGACCTTTACCTCTTCAACTGGTGGCGCTGAAAGAGATACACGAATTGTGTCGCCGATACCTTCTGAGAGAAGAATGCCGAATGCTGTCGCAGATTTGATTGTGCCTTGAAAAATCGGACCTGCCTCTGTCACGCCGAGGTGTAGTGGGTAATCGCACTTTGCTGCAAGCAGGCGATATGCGTTGACCATGGTCACGGGATCGTGATGCTTCACTGAAATCTTGATATTGCTAAAACCATGCTCTTCAAAGAGTGATGCTTCCCAGAGCGCAGATTCGGCCAAAGCTTCTGGCGTTGCCTTGCCGTACTTTGCAAGCAGTCGAGGATCGAGTGAACCAGCGTTGACTCCGATACGGATTGGAATGCCGGCATCCCCTGCAGCCTTTGCAACTTCCTTAACTTTGTCATCAAATTGCTTGATGTTTCCAGGGTTTACACGAACCGCTGCACACCCTGCATCAATTGCAGCGAAGATGTACTTTGGCTGAAAGTGAATATCTGCAATCACAGGAATCTGTGACTTCTTTGCAATGTGCTTGAGAGCATCTGCATCATCTTGTGAAGGAACAGCAACGCGCACAATCTGGCAACCAGATGCTGTGAGCTCGGCAATCTGCTGCAGGGTCGCGTTGACATCAGATGTCAGAGTCGTACACATTGATTGAACGCTGACCGGTGAATCAGAACCAACGCCTACATTGCCAACCATGAGCTGCTTTGTCTTGCGACGTGGAGCAAGTGGCTTAAGAGGGGCGCTTGGAATTCCTAGATCAACCATGCTGCGTATTCTGCCTGATAATTAAAGATTGAGCGAGACGGGATTGATGATGTCGGCGATCACCAGAAGGACGGTGAGGATTCCCAGCAGAATTACAACCACCCCAGTAATTGGTGTTAGGACATTCACATCAATAGGAGCTGGTCGAGGCTTCTTGCGAAGGCGTGCAAAGAATGCACGAATCTCATCTGCAATCGCTACCGCCATATGTCCGCCATCGAGCGGAAGTATTGGCAACAAGTTGAAGATTCCAACGAAAATATTGAGGCTAGCAACGAGCAAGATGAAAGTCGTCAGACGTTCATTTCCGTTGAGCTTATCGCTACCCACTGCTTCACCTGATACGCGAGCTGCGCC
This sequence comes from uncultured Candidatus Planktophila sp., assembly GCA_937975715.1. GTDB lineage: Bacteria > Actinomycetota > Actinomycetes > Nanopelagicales > Nanopelagicaceae > Planktophila. The sequence continues at coordinate 46,923 of CALJUA010000030.1, read as the reverse complement.
TACGACTCCAACTAATCCGTTGGGATCGCGATCTTCATTCATGAAGGTCTGGCGGAAAAGTTGCGGAACTTTGCTTGGTAGGGCAATCAGAGATTTCACTGATTCCTTTGTAAGGAACCAGGTTGCGCGTCCGGCTTGGCTACCGGATTCAAGGAAGCCATCGCGCTCGGTACCGAGTGCGGTAACCACACCAAGGATGTAGCGCTTTGCCTCTTCGTTATATGTAGGTGCTGCAGTAATGATGATCTTTTCGCCGTTGCGAAGAATTTCAAAGCGAAGTTCTTTACCTTGCGAATTAGCAATTTGTTTTGCGTCTACAGACCAGTTTTCAACGGGGTTGCCATTAATAGAGAGAATCTCATCCCCTGCCTTAAATCCTGCAGCTTGGGCAACAGACTTTTCGCCGACCTGAGCGATATTGGGAGTAAGCGTTGTGTAACCCACTGCGAAGAAGATTGAAAAAATTAATAGGAAGCCGAGGATAAAGTGTGCAGTTGATCCTGCTCCGAGAACAATGAGTTTCTTAGCAGATGAAGCTTTCACGAAAGCTCGATTGTCTTCACCATCAGGCATTACATCAGTAGGAGTCATGCCTTCAATGCGGCAATACCCGCCTGCAGGAATAGCTTTGATTCCGTACTCGGTCTCGCCGCGTGTTATGGACCAGACGCGCCTTCCAAAGCCAACAAAGAATTCTGACACTCGCATTCCAAATTTACGTGCTGTCAGAAAGTGTCCGAGCTCGTGGAACATGACCGAAGTCAGAAGAGCGAGAACAAATGCGATGATGCCGAAAATCTCCATTACGAAGCTACCTTTGCTAAATGGGCTGAAGTTGCCTTACGTGCATCCTCTTCTATAGCACTGACATCTGAGAGATCTCTGAGGGTTGGAATTGAGCTCTTCTCATAGTGGGCAACAATCGCCTCAACGGTCGGAATAATCTCTACAAACTTCATCTTGCCCTGCATAAAGGCCTCCACGACAACCTCATTTGCTGCATTAAAGATCGCAGGAAGCGCTCCCCCAACTGTGCCGCAGTGACGAGCAAGTGCGACAGCAGGAAACTTAATCTCGTCGATTGGTGCAAAGTTCCAGGTTGATGACTTCGCCCAATCAATTGGCTTGGTTGCCTCCGCCGTGCGATGCGGGAAGTTAATAGCAAGTGCAATTGGCCCCTTCATATTGGGAGGCGACGCCTGTGCAATTGTTGAACCGTCTTTATATTCGACCATTGAATGCACCACGGACTGAGGATGAATAACTGCATCAATCTGAGAGTACGGCAGGTTGAAGAGATGGTGGGCTTCAATGATTTCGAGGCCCTTGTTCATCAGCGTTGCAGAATTAATCGTGACAACTGGACCCATTGCCCATGTCGGATGAGCAAGCGCTTCATCCAATGTAACACCAGATAAATCTTCGCGATCACGGAAAGGGCCTCCGCTTGCAGTGAGCACCAGCTTTGCAATATCTGCAGCCTTGTTGCCCTGCAAGCACTGCCAGATTGCAGAGTGCTCTGAATCAACAGGCAAGATTTGATTCTCTTTCGCAAGTGGCATGACGAGCTCTCCACCAGCAACCAGAGATTCTTTATTTGCAAGCGCTAATTGATTTCCAGCCTTAATTGCAGCAAGCGTTGGCGCAAGGCCAATTGAACCGGTAATTGCATTGAGAACAACATCGCATGACATTGCAGCAATCTCGGTAGATGCATTAGGCCCGTCAATAACTGTGACGCCAGGGAGGGCTGCCTTAATAACATCGGCGTTCTTGATAACCCCGACAGTGCCAACCTTGTATTTCTTTGCCTGTGCAATCAAAACGTCAGGATTAGTTCCAGCTGCAGTAATAGCGGCTATCTCAAAGAGACCTGGATTTGCGTCAACGATTTCGAGAGCCTGGACCCCAATAGAGCCAGTGGAACCGAGGATTACAAGGCGACGCTTCATTTAACTGCGCGCTTACGTCCCACGATCTGTCCGAGAATGACAACAGCAAGTGCGATGATAAACATCGCAGATCCAATGACATTTGCCTGCGCTGGGATTCCGCGGGCAGCAGAGACATAAACAAACTTAGGGAAAGTTGTCATGGTGCCTGAGTTGAAGTTGGTAATGATGAAGTCATCGAATGAGAGGCTAAACGCAAGAAGTGCAGCGCCTGCGATACCAGGAGCCACTAGTGGCAGAGTCACTCGGCGGAAAGTCTCAACTTCATTGGCATATAAATCCATCGCTGCTTGCTCGAGACGCGGATCCAATGAAGCAATACGTGCCTTAACGGTAACTACAACGAATGAGATACAGAACATTACGTGTGCGATCACTGTTGGCCAGAAACCTGGATTTACTTTGAGCGTCAAGAAGAGCGAGAGCATTGACGCACCGAGAACGATTTCAGGTGTCGCCATCGGCAGGAAGATCAAAAGGTTGGTGGTGGAACGACCGCGGAACTTATGGCGACCGATTGCAAAGGCAATCATCGTGCCGAGAATTGTTGAGAAGAGAGTTGCAAGGAAACCAATCTTGATTGAGTTTCCGAGTGCAGTACAGACTTCTGGTGCACCGCATGGGTTCATCCAGTTATCGAGAGTAAAGCCTTTCCAAATCAGGTTGGACTTGCCGCCATCGTTAAATGAGAAGGCAACCGTGTAAGCGATTGGGACAAGCAGGTAAGCAAATGCAACTGCCGCATAGATGCGGATGAGGTTGCGCTGGAACCAGCGAGATACTTTTCTCATACGAGTTCCTCTGTTCCAGCTTTGCGAATGTAAACAGTAACGAGAACCAAAATCGCTGCCATCAAGGTGAATGAAAGCGCTGCAGCAGTTGGGTAATCGACAATCTTAAAGAAGCGAGACTCGATGACGTTACCAATCATCTTTGTCTCTGGGCTGCCCAAGATAGCTGCGTTGACGTAATCGCCAGCTGCTGGAATAAAGGTAAGAAGTGTTCCGGCGACAACACCTGGCATTGAGAGCGGCAGAGTTACCTTGCGGAAAGTTGTCAGGCCGTTTGCATACAAGTCGCCAGATGCTTCGAGGGTGCGTGGATCGATGCGATCGATGGATGCATAGAGCGGCAAAGTCATAAATGGCAAGAAGTTATAAGTCATACCTGCAACGACTGCGAATGCCGATGAAGTCAGCGTCGTGCTCGGCGCGATGATGTGCAAATCTCGAAGGAATGGCACGACAAATCCTTGCTCGCCAAGAATCTGCTTCCATGCAATCGTACGGAGCAAGAAAGATGTAAAGAACGGTGCAACCACCAGAACAAGTAAGACGTTCTTAAATTTGCCTGCTTTAAATGCAATCGCATATGCCAACGGGTAGGCAATTGCTAGGGCAATGATCGTCGCAAGAGCTGCATAGAGAAATGAGCGGCCGAACTGCTCCTTGTTCTCAACAAAGGCATCGATGTAATTTGCCCAGCGAAGTGTCTGTTCGTACTCGCCTGTATCTCCCCCAACAATCGGTGTCTGGGTAGATGTCTGCGCGAGGTTGGCGATAGGCCAGATAAAGAAGGTAAAGAGAAAAGCTATTCCTGGGAGCAGGAGTAGATACGGAGTACGAGGGCTAGAGATGCCTGACTTACTCATCGTCTTCTGGAATCTCTTCTGGTTCGACTTCCATGCCTGCTTCAGCATCTTCATCTCCGCGAAGAGCGAATGTGAATCCCGGTTCCCAAGAGATATTGACATCTTCACCAACGCTAAATGGAGCAACTCCATCATCGTTTTGTTCGAAGACCATGAGCTCTTGTCCCCATGGCATCAATACCTGATACTGGGTAGAGACGCCGATATAGGAAACATCTTCGATCTTTCCGCCAGTCAAGATATTGCCTGAGGTTGATGTTGCAAGACGTGAAATACGGAACTTCTCTGGGCGGATACCGGCAAAGATTGAGTTATCGACCGCATGTGAACGGTTCTTCGCCAATGAGATTTTCTGGCCGAACAAGTCAACGATGTGGTTATCGCCATCGTTGCCTGTGATGGTGCCCTTAATGAGGTTTGACTGACCAAGGAAGTTAGCAACAAATGCTGTCTTTGGATTGTCATACAAATCAGCAGGAGAACCGAGTTGTTCGATCTCTCCCTCGTTCATGACAGCGATGGTGTCTGCCATTGTCATGGCTTCTTCCTGATCGTGTGTCACGTGAACGAATGTGAGACCCACTTCTTTCTGAATCCACTTGAGTTCAATCTGCATCTGACGGCGCAACTTAAGATCAAGTGCGCCCAATGGCTCATCGAGAAGCAACAAGGCAGGGCGATTAACAATTGCGCGGGCAAGCGCGATGCGCTGCTGTTGTCCACCTGAAAGCTGTGTCGGCTTGCGACCAGAGAGATGTGAAAGCTCTACGAGATCGAGCGCCTTTTCAACCTGCTCTTTAACATCTTTAATACCGCGACGGCGCAAACCGAATGCGATGTTTTCAAAGATTGTTAAGTGAGGAAAGAGCGCGTAGTTCTGGAAGACAGTATTGATGGGGCGCTGATATGGCTTTGTGTAAGTGATATCGGTGCCACCGAGCGAGATTGTTCCCGTAGTTGGCTCTTCAAGGCCGGCGACCATTCGCAAAGTGGTGGTCTTTCCGCAACCGGATGGTCCTAGTAATGCAAAGAACGAACCTTCTGGAATCGTTAATGAAAGATCATTAACTGCGGTGAAATCACCGTAAGACTTTGTGACGTTTGTAAGACGTAGGTCGCCGCGCGCTGAAGAGATACCTGCCAACTTAGTTACCAGCAGCCTTTTGGAATGCTTCAGTCCATGAAGCTTCTTCAGCTGGTGTAAGTGCCTTAAATACATTGAGACGTGACATGGTCTTCTCAGTTGGGAAGATGTACTCAGACTTTGCAAGTGCTGGGTCGATCTTCTCCATCTCAGCCTGCGCACCCTGAACTGGGGTCACATAGTTGACGTATGCAGCAACCTCGGCAGCAACTGCTGGGTCGTAGTAGTAGTTAATAAGTGTTTCAGCGTTCTTCTTACCCTCAGCAGTTGTTGTTGATGGGATAAGGAAGTTATCGCCTGAGATTGTTCCGCCTGATTCTGGGATTGCGAAGTCGAACTTGCCTTCGTTCTCAGATGAAAGCTGGAACATATCGCCAGACCATGCAATAACAGCAGTTGCATCGCCTGAGATAAGGTCTTCCTTATATTCGTTGCCCTTTACTCCGCGAATCCATCCGTCAGAGATCTTCTTAGCAAGGAAATCAACTGCGTTCATAAACTGATCTTCTGTCACCTTTGTGACATCGACACCTTGTGAAAGCAGGATGACACCGATGGTGTCGCGCATCTCAGAGAGAACAACGATCTTGCCCTTGTTCTGTGGTGTCCAGAGATCATCAACTGACTTCATGCCCTTTGGGTTTACCGCTGTGTTCCAGCCGATACCACCCATGATGCCCTGGTATGTCAATGATGATTCGCGATTTGGATCAAATGATGGGTGCGCAAGTGTTGGCAAAATGTTCTTTGCATTAGGAATATTCGCGAGGTCAAACTTCTGTGTGTAACCAAGACGGATAAAGCGAGCTGCCATCCAGTCTGTTGGTGTGATTACGTCGTAACCAATATCTTCACCGAGCTTGAGCTGTCCTTGTACCTTGCCGAAAAATTCATCGTTGTCGTTGATATCTTCTGAGTAAATAGGTTTGATACCAAACTTCTTTTCAAATGCCTGAAGAGTTGGGTAGTTCTTACCTGACTCATCGAGATCTAAGTAGAGAGTCCAGTTAGCCCAACGAACTTGATCAGCAGATGCTCCGCTTGATCCACCTGAACCACATGCAGCGAGCGCTGATGCTCCAGCTACCGCGCCTGCGCCGGCAAAGACTGCACGACGTGAAACGCGAGAATTGAGAATTGAACGTGCTTCTGGTGAGAGTGCCTTCTTAGCCATAGTGGGCTCCTTTTGTGTGCCGGTACAAGGGACGGTTTTGCAGGGCTAAGTATGTAACCCAATGGCCCGTAGGCCAAACTTATTTGAGGTGGAATTCTGGCGGTGTTAAGCGTTGATGTTGGTCATCACATGCTTGATTCGGGTGTAATCCTCGAAGCCGTAGCTGGAGAGATCTTTGCCGTATCCGCTGCGCTTATATCCACCGTGAGGCATCTCGGCTACCAGCGGAATATGGGTATTGATCCAGACGCATCCGAAGTCGAAGGCCTTGGCCATCCGCATCGCGCGGCCGTGGTCCTTGGTCCAGACCGATGAGGCCAAGCCGTAATCGACGCCGTTGGCCATCGCCACTGCCTCTGCCTCATCCTTGAACTTCTGAATCGTGATGACTGGGCCGAAGATTTCAGATTGAATCAACTCATCTGATTGCTTGAGGTCGGCAATAACGGTTGGGGCGATGAAGTAACCAGGCAACCCTGAAGGCGCTCCCCCGGCAACTACGCGGGCATGAGATGGAACTCGAGAGATAAAGCCATTGACGCGCTCGAACTGATTGGCATTATTGACAGGGCCAACGAGCACATCTTGATCCGGCGCTCCCATAGCAATCTGGTTGGTCGCTTGATCTGCAAGCAATTTCACCATCTCGTCATAGACAGCTTCTTGCACCAAGACTCGAGTAGCAGCCGTGCAATCTTGACCTGCGTTGAAGAAGCCAGCAATCGCGATGCCTTCTGCAGCTGCAGCCAAATCTGCATCATTGAAGACAACTACTGGCGCCTTGCCACCGAGTTCGAGGTGTACGCGCTTGAGTGACTTGGATGCCGCACCTGCTACAGCCATACCTGCTGCAACTGAACCTGTAATGGAAACCATCGCAGGTGTTGCGTGATCTACAAGCAGAGCACCTGTTGCGCGCTCGCCTGTGACAACGTTGATGACTCCATCTGGAAGAAATTCAGACATGACCTGAGCCATCAATACAGTTGATGCAGGAGTTGTATCAGAAGGCTTGAGGACAACAGTGTTACCTGCTGCAATCGCAGGAGCCCACTTCCACACCGCCATCATCATTGGGTAGTTCCATGGAGTCACCTGCGCACAAACACCCACTGGTTCGCGACGAATAAAAGAGGTCATTCCGCGCATGTATTCGCCCGCTGATTTGCCCTCTAAATTACGAGCAGCGCCTGCGAAGAAGCGGATTTGATCGACCATTGGTGGGACTTCTTCAGAAGCAGTAAGGCCAACTGGCTTTCCGCAGTTTTCTGATTCAACCGCTACAAATTCATCTGCACGTGCTTCGATCGCATCGGCGATTTTCAGCAGCGCACGTTGACGCTCTGATGGTGTCGAATCTCGCCAATCAACAAATGCATCACTTGCTGCCTTCATCGCTGCATCAACATCTGCAGCGTTGGAAATTGGCGCTGTTGCAAAAGCTTGACCGGTTGCAGGATTGATGAGAGTTGTTGTCTCACCTGACTTTGAATCAACTGACTGGCCATTGATGAAATTCTGTAGCTTCTTCATGGCCGAGAGCTTAACTTGTGTATTTCGCCGATTCAATAGTGACGCTGGTGACCTCAGCAACGAGTGCTCTTGGATAAGTGAGCATGATTTTATAGACACCAGACGGAACGTCGTAATCAATGTATGTGTAGCCGTCGTCATATCCGACATTGCGACCCCATTTATCAACGATAGTTACCGCGTCATAGGCCCAGGTGTCATAGGAAGAATATCCAGAAGATGAGTAAGTTGTGGAGGTATCCATCAAAGAGAGTGCAGTATGTGTATCGGTGCCTGAAGTCTGACCAGGGCCGAGATATAAATTAAGAGGTGTCGTGCTGCCGGTCTTGAATAATTTAATCTTAAATACACGTCCTACACATAGACGCGGATCGAATCCGTAGAGGCGAACAGTTCCTACATATGCGTTATTAGGTGATGCAGCGCTCTGTAAACCAATTCCAACCCATTGATCGCACGCTTTAATCTGATAGATACCCTGGCCAAACTCTTTGCGCTGCCCACCATTGAGAGTGATATTTGCTGCATAAGTGGTGGAAAGTGCCAGCAATACTGCAAAGAAAATGGCGAGATTTATTTTGATTCGGGATTTTCGTGGAGAACCCTCGCGGTATCCGTCTTCGTAATCATCGGGGTCGACAGCGCCACTGAAGTAGCTCATGCCCAACCCCTTTCCCCTGGAATCGAGTGAATCATACTGGTCACGGCAGCAAAGTCAGACTGTCGACCGATACCGCTTCACCATTGGCGGTAATCACCGCTACTCGCCCGCTGGTAGCTCCCAGCGAAGCGATTTCTGAGAAAGGAATCTGCAGCGTTGTTGTATTGGGAGAGCTCTTCACAATGACTTTATTTCGCCAGAACTTAATGGTGACCGATCCCGTAAATCCGGTTCCATTAATCGTCAAAGTATCACTGGTGCTGAGTGTGAGCGTTAAGGTGGAAAATCCTGTAATTGATGGCGGGGTCGTGGTGTCAATCGTGAGTGAGGTAGCTCCGTTGATAGCAATCGTTGAACCACTGCCCACGAGCCTTGTTGGCTGGTTATTGGCAAAGAGCATGAAGTAGACGGTTGCGGTAAGAGTCTCGGCTTTATAGTTTCGAGATGAAGCCTTGGTGATAGAGATATTGCAGCTCTTCTGCTCAGTCGATGGTGTGTCATTAGAGAGAACGTGGTTGCTGATGCGGCAATTGAGTGCCGTGCTTCCTGCTGTGACCGTTTCAGTTACCTCACCAGATCCTGATCCGCCTCCGACTTGCAGCGTAAATGGGGAGCCAGCGACTGCGCCATAAAGGTTGAGGGTGAGTTTGTTCTGATTCGCTTGCGTGATCTTCAGGGTGGAAGTTTCGTAGACAACGTTGACGTAATTAGATGCAGCACCAATAGAAAATGTGAGGTTTGTTCCTTGAGCTGTATATGTTTCAACATCGATAGGTGTGGTTGTTGTGCCACCAAATGCTCGAATCGGCCGCATGTAATAGCCAATAGTTTTTGAAACACCTGCTGTGACGCCACTAGAAGTCCATAGCTGCATCGCTTGCGCGGAGTTACTTGGATCCTGTGTCGATGAAAGCATGTTTCGTGCGCTAGTAAAGGTATCCAGACCAGTTGCCCATAAGTTGGTATAAATCTTCTGGAGTTCGCCAAGAGATGGAACAAACCAATCGCTCTTGGAGTTAATAGTCTTATTGAGGATCAGGTTAAAGCCAGTGGCACTAGAACCTAATTGACTATAAATAAGTCGAGAGTTCTCTGCACCGGCGCCAATAGCGCTGGATGTATTCAAGACGGTACTGGAATCGCTCGCCCATGCCAGCGGCTCTTCTGCACCTTGTGTTGAATGCCACCCCAATGGGGCAACTTCAAGATAGATGCCACCTTCGCTCACACCGGTCGCAGAATCAATGACGGTATCGCTCACATAGAAGACTTTTCCGCCACCTGGACCAGTATCTCCAATTTTGCAGACTCCACCAGTTGCACAGGTAGTTCCAACCGTTCCTGTGTCATACCGGGTCAAGACGGTTGCAGAATCAACTCCCACCAACCCGGAGATAGCTGCCTTTGGCGTCCCGGCAGCAACCTGTCCCGTGTACACAGTGGTCAGTGGGGCACCCATTGTGATGGTCAGAGTATCTGCCTGAGTCACCGTGAAGGTGATTGGAAGATAAGTGGATTGACCTAAATTGTCTGTCACGGTGATGGTGTCGTAATAAGTGCCTACGGTTAATGATTCTTGAACCGAAAGATTGATGCGGTTTGTGACTGTGGTTGTATCCCAGTCAATGCCAGCGCGATCTCCTACAGCAAAGGTAATAGTCTTGGTATCGCCACCAGATGTTGCAGTGAATGATTCAAGGTTGAGCACGCCATATTTCTTGGTTGGCTTCAATTGGGTGAGATTAATAGAGGCAAAGCGGTCTTTAGTGGCGTTGTAGTTTTGGGCAATCTCAGCGGCGGTTAATGGACGATTGTAAATGCGAATCGATCCAATACTTCCCGGGAAGGTGTAGGTACCTGCGGCACCGCTAGGACCCTTGCCAATAATCATTCCCAAATTGCTGTAACTAGCCGAATATCCACTTGAGTAAGAGACTCTGCAAGATTCGGCTCCATCGATATAGGTAATCATGGTCGATCCATCGAATGTTCCAGAGATATGCGTCCATCGACCGACAGTGGGAACATAAGGGCAGTTTGCATACCGCCATGTGGTGCTATCTCTAAATCCGACGATCAGATTGGCTCCTCCAACTGACCCAATCATCACAGTGATGTTTTTGCCTGAGTTCGGGTCACTTTCGGCGAAAATTGCAGACCATGCTGGAATGGTGGCAGAGGTCTTGAACCATGCCTCCGCTGTGTAGCTTAAATTTAGGTTATTGCCTGTATATGGCGTGTAGTAACAATTATCTGATGCAGCGGCTATAACAATGGCACCACCATTATCACTTGAAAAAGTTGGTGCACTACATGCTGTACCTGCGTTGGCTCCGGTATTGACCCCCGCACCCGTGCTGGCGTTGTATTTCGAGCCAGATAAATCATTCCAAGTTAAGCCTGTTGTTGAATTTCCATGGATACCAATGAGGCTCTGAGAATTTCCAGCATCGAGATGCAATTGAAGTCCGTTGGCAACAATCTCGCTTGTATTGAGAAGATAAGGTGCGGCTGTAATAGTGATTACTAGTGGAATCGTCACTGAAGCGGAGACGGAATCAACAACAGTTAATGTCTCGTAGTACGTTCCAACCGTTGCAGTGTCAGCAATCTTTACCACAGCCAATCCTGCGGTGCTTGTATCCAATGTAATTCCATTGACCACCGGTGAAAGTGTTGACCTATACGTTGAGGTGCCTAGGGTAATGGTGAAAGTTTCACTCTTGGCAAGGTTAATTGCCTTCGGAATTTTGGTATTTCCCAAAATTACCATCGCTTTATTAATTGTTGCATAAACTGCGGTGGATGTATCTTGAATGTATAGGCCAGCAGTATCCGAATCAGTCACAATTACTCTATATAGATAATTCGGGCCGCTTGTGCTTGTATCCGTTGGAACCCAAGAGAAATATGCATTCGATTCCCCTGTGCCCTGCTTGATAACAGTAAATGTTCCACCGGATCCCGATGTAGATGACTCCCAACGGAAAGTTCTTGTTAAAACAGCTGTTGCGCTATCTGCAACTACATTCGTGGTAAAAGTTTCGGTTTGGCCAACATCAAGCACTGTATTCGTTGGATAAGTAAACGTTGGCTTAAGGGCATTGATGTACCGCAGGATCACTACACCCGATCCCCCTCGCCCTGCCTCTCCACTGGAGGTTCCACCACCGCCTCCGCCTCCGCCAGAACCAGTATTTGCAGAGGCATCAGTACCAAACGCAACACCACCGAGAGACCCTGCAGGACCTGAAACTTGTGAGCTTCCATTGGAGAATCCTCCGGCGCCACCACCGGCCAAATACTGAGCGCTTACGCCATTGAGGTAAAGAGGATTTGCAACTCCATTTCCCGCAGCACCACCGCTGGTCGTGCCAGCTCCACCCGCTCCACCTGCTCCACCGCCACCGCCAGATGCACAGCATGAGCTCAGCGCATTTCCACCTGAATTGCCTTGACCATTTGTTCCAGCTCCACCGGAGCCGCTATAAGTTCCTCCACCGCCACCCGAACCTCCGGAGCCACCATCTTTGCCAATGCCAGTAAGTGCAACTGAGCTCATTCCACCACCGTAACCACCTCCGGTAGATGTCCGATTCAGAAACTTGGAATCTTGGCCATTTGTTGGATACTCATAGGTGGAGTTTTGATCTCGCACCTTTGCACCTTTACGCCCACCAAGTCCAACAGTTACTGTTTCAAACTTTCCCGCAGTGACATTCGTTGTAAAGAATTGATACCCACCCGCTCCGCCACCACCTGACATCCAACCCGAGTTATCAGTTTGAGCATTTCCACCTCCGCCGCCAGCTACGACAACAGATGAAACCATTGTGACATTCGTTGGAACTTGCCAGCCACCATTTGCATTTAGTATCGAGCGCGGGAATGTCACATAAGTGTATGGACCACTGACAGTGGAAGTTTCGATTTTTGTCCAACTGCCTGCGCCCCCTAATGATAGATCGCTATCACTTGTGCCATCGCTGACAATATTAAAGAGCGAACTTCCAGTACCTTCATTAAAACCAAAAGCTGCTACTAATCCAGTTGTCTCAGTCGGAATGTACTTATGCATTCCATCGACAATTTGACTCAATGATCGCTCGGAGCTCCAAACTCTAACTTGATCAATTTGGCCAGTAAAATTCTGGCTAGCTGTCGAATATCCGCCAATTGTGAAATTGTTCGCCCCGGGATTTATCGAGCCCGATCCAGACCAAGTTTGACTCTTGACAAGATATCCATTGACGTAGAACTTTAACGTTGTCCCACTTCTTGTGAATGCAACATGCTGCCACTCATTAACTTTGGCTGAGCCTGAGCCAAAGTAGGCAGCATCTCCACCTATTCCGCCGGTTTGGTCCGTTGTATAAATATTGAAGCCAAAGCTCCCATTTGCTATATATATTGAAAATTGATTTTGTTTTCCAGCGATGATTTGAGAGCTTGTAGAGGAGGAAGTAGTTCTAACCCACGCTTCAAGCGAAAATGTTGTACCAGTTGAGATATCAAAAGAAGACTCTGCATTTGAATAAAAGTACTGGCTACCTGAAAATGTATATGCTGTATCAGATGCAATATCTTCTGCAGAAATTCGCGCATAAGCAGCAGATGAAGACGAATCGGTGTCATATATCTTTGTTGTTAAATCTATAGTTCGAGCAAAAACTCGAAAGGTATAGGTTGTCGACGACGCTAATCCCGAAATCGTTGCCGATGGCGATGCGCCTGGCGCTAATATTCTGTAGGTAGACGATGCGCTCCAAGCGGAGGCTGCAGGCTTGCATTGCACTACATATTCAGTTGGAGTAGTGGCAGCTGGTGCGTTCCACGTTAAATTAGCCGAAGTTGCAGAAGTCTTTATCGCCTTCAAGTTTGTTGGTGCGCCCAAGGATGGATCTTTTTGGCGAAGGTAGATTTCAAATCCCATCTGTGCATCTTGTCCAGCTTGACCACCGGTTGTGCAACATCCCACATAGTTACCTGTACGACGGGAACCCGACGCGCTGTTCACCATGCCGATTCCGCCTGTAACGTCATTGGAACCTTCATCTGTTGCAGGGTTATTTTCATTCCACCCAAATCCAAATCGAACGTGGTGATATGCCGCGGGCGACCCCCCTGAAACTGGCTGCGTGTAGTTAATTCCCCACCACGCAAAATTGCTTTGTGACGCAAATAGATTGCTACCAATTGGGTCGTAACTTGAAGTGTTGTTATAACTTGTCGTGGGCGTCTTCGCGGGTGTTCTAAAGAGGCATCGACTTCCATTGGTGAAGAGATTATTTAAGGTAATAGTTGTAATGCCCGTGCAGTTTGCAGATGCAGCTAAAGAATATGAAGACGTTGGATATGTTGTTGAATTAGCGGCGCCATTCTGAAGCGAACTGAGCGATTCTTCCCACATAAAGCCATAGCTGTTATTGGTTGTCCATCGACCTCCATAAGTCGATGCCGGGTATTGCGGGAAAACGGCTCTTATCTTTTGGGCATATGTCTGATTAAAAGATTCGTATTTTCCATCTGAGCCAGTTCCTGAAGATGAAATTCTCGCTGGGGTATAGGAAGACATATCTTCGATGGTTGTGGCATTCTCAATTCCCATTTGTTGCCAGTGATATGTATCATCGTAATCAAAATATGTGGTGGTGTTAGTTCCCTTCATTCCAAGGATCCACCCACCGCTGTCAAAACTTCTATCCATCAAAACATATTGGTAGCTTGGCGAACCACCAATCATGATCCAATAATTACCATCGGAAACAGTTCCGTAAAGATTGTAAATTTCCTGCGGAGAATAGGCAGGACATTCAGCACTACTTCCTATTGCACATGTGCTGGTTTGATATTGACTCGAAAGCAAATTTGCTGCCGTAGAGCCAAGATTCGAGGTAGGAATAAGAGAAGCTGAGCCACTTTCATCCCAATACAGAGTCCACGCTGCACTTCCAGAAACTTCGTGAAACCAAATCTGTATCGGATATACAACACCTGCTGTAAAGGTGAAACTGCCTGAGACTGATCCAGAATTCAAGTACTTCTTAACAACTGACTGACCATTGATACGCACAATTAATACATCGTCGGCAGTACCTGTAAAATTAACTACTCCTGACTTAGGTCCGAGAATATATCCCGTGTAATAGCCTGTGAAATTATCTGAGGTACATCCAGCTGGGCTTCCCGTACCCCAATTCTTCGTCGAGGAGGTCAACTTCTCAGTTGTGCAGGCGAGTGAAGTAAATGGAGAGGAAAGATCCTTGTCATCTCCCCCGGTGGTGTCGTTGCGGTAATACGAGTTCAAGCCATCGCCCGCGGCAGCAGCTGAAGGAAGTACGTTTCTAAAATAAGTCAGTGGTGCAATGGTTACCAAAAAAGTTAGAGCAAGTACGGTCACGAGCGTCCTCGCAATGCGACGACGCACGACCAAATTTCCCACAGGTTTGCCCCTTTGACTTCCAAGAGATAGACCCGGATTCTAGGCGAGGACTAAATCCTTCGCCAATCTCGGAAGGTTATGGCGTGAAAGTGAAGGTAGAGACTCCTTCTCCATTTGCTGTAATGACAGCTACACGACCCGCGGACGTCCCAACGGGCAAGGCATACAAGAAAATGAGTGAATCGCTAGAAACGAATCCGTCGCTGCCTGCAGACCCCGTTGTCGCTACCTTATTTCTCCAGAACTTGATAGTGACAACACTTCCATAAGATCCAAATCCACTTCCAGTAATTTCGTAATGAGCAGGAAAATTACAAATACCAACGATGTGTGGACACATCATCGTATAACCAGCAACCCAAGAAATAGAAGTAATTGTTGGCGGTGCAGTTGTATCAACTACATAAGAAGTTGATCCATTAATCGCAATCGTGCTTCCGCTACCAACTAGTCCAGTTGGTTGATTGTTGGAGAAAGCCATGAAGTACATTTGCACAGTTGACGATTCCGACAAATAATTCTGTGAAGAAGCTTTCGTAACTTTAACTTCGCAATAACCTTGATTCTGGCCTGTGGCAGTCAGGAAGTGATTAGAAATCGCACATCCAGCAATCGTAGAAACTCCGGTAAGAGTTTCAGTGACCGCACCATCGCCACTACCCCCCTGTAGTTGTATGGCAAAAGGAGATCCGACTGTACCTCCATATAGGAAGATATTAAGTGGTGACTGTCTAGCCTTATTAATTGTCAATGTGCGAGTCTGGTAGACAACATTTACATAATTATTAAGGTCACCAATTGTGAATGTAGGAGTATCGCTGCGAACGGTGTAAGTATCGGCATTTGTGGGGACGGTAGATGTGTCTGCATAAGTTGCAGAATAGAAACGGGAAAGAGCGGTGGCAGTATCCAGCCCGACGAGTCCAGAGAACTTCACTCTTGGATATATTGTTGCTGGCGATCCGTTATAAGTAAGAACAGTATTGGTATCGAGATAGACGGTCAGAGTATCTGCCTGAGAAACCTTCATCTTTATTGGAAGATAAGTTGAAGCGCCTAATGAATCAGTTACCGTGATTGTCTCATAGTGAGTAGTCGCGGTGAGTGACTCTTGAAGTGTCAACGTGGTAACTGAATCTAATGTCGTTAAATCAAGTCCTGGCTTGATTCCTGTCGCAAAAGTAATGGAATCACTACCATAGCCCGAAGTTGCGGTGTAGGTCTCTGTCAATCTATTTCCATACTTTTGGCTAGGTGAGAGTAAATCGAAATTCGCGCTAAGAAAACGATATTTCGTAGCATTGAAATTCTGGCTCACCTGGGCAGCGGTGAGTGCTTTGTTGTAAATTCGAATTAATCCGATTGCTCCATTAAAGAAATCTGCAGAAGAACCTCTACGTCCAATCAATGTGCCAGATAAATTTATTCCGTTTCCGAGACCACCCGTAAATGCAATTGAGGTACTAACTAGCCCTCCATCTTTATACATTCTGAAGTTGTTGCCATCGTATGTTCCAACTAAGTGCATCCAAGTATTGAGAGTTGGGGTAACTCCAGCAGTCTGCCGATATGACCCATCGTAAATTCCAAACCTAATTGTTCCGTCTGAGCTTGTATCTCCTAAGATGTAATTCACATTTGGAACGGGCGAGCCCGGAGACGTGGTGTAATTTTGTTGAACAATTGTCGAGGCGCTCATGGCTCCATCGACCCTGACCCACGCCTCCACTGAAAGATTGAGGTCAAATTGCTCGCCCAGGTAAGGCGTCATGTAGCAGGTATCTGAACCATTGAATTTGAGGTAACCACCGTTGTAGCTTGAATACTGCGGTGCAGAACATGTCTTGGCATAACCTCCGGATTCGAAGGTTCCAGATGTCTGCGCATCTTTTCCATTTCCACTGAGATCTCTCCAGATGGCACTTGTAGCAGTTGCTGAATCCGGCAGAATTAATGATTTTGAGTTGCCAGGCTCTAAATGCAATTTAAGATTATTGGAAACAATCTCCCCCGTATTAAGTAAGTTGGGAGGTGCCGCAACCACGATAGTCAACGGAAATGTGAAGGTCGCAGATACAGAATCGACTACAGTGATTGTTTCATAATATGTTCCAACAGTTAAAGTGTCACTAATTTTCAAGACGGGTGAGCTTGCGGTACTAGTGTCTAGAGTTATGCCTTGAATAAAAGGTGACATTGAAGAACGATATGTGCTCGTTCCGAACGAAATCATAATATTTTCATTGCGAGAGACATTGATTGTTTTTCCAACCACCGATCCCCCAGAGGCGATACCCACAATCATCGCTTCATTAATAGTTGCATACGCCGTTGATGAGTCAGAAATAAATAAACCCGCAGTATCGGAATCGGTTACGGTCAGGCGATAGAGATAGTTTGAGCCGGAGGTACTAGCGTCTGTGGGCACCCAACTAAAACTCGCAAACGCAGCTCCTGTACCTTGCTTTATAAGAGTAAATGGACCAGCTGTTCCATTAGTGCTCGACTCCCACGTGAAAGTACGGATCAAATTTACTGTTGCACTATCAACTACAACATTCGTGGTAAATGTTTCCGTTTGGCCTACATCTAGTGTTGTATTTGCGGGTTTTGTATAGGTTGGTTTAAGGGCCGTAATCCAACGGATGACAATAATTCCCGAACCGCCATTACCTCCTGCAAGATCAGATCCCGTTGAAGGCGTCTGATAACCGGCACCGCCACCGCCAGAACCCGTATTTGATGTTGCATTTGCGCCACGTTTCAATCCGGCTGCACCGGCACCAGAAGTTGTTACCGCACCAGTGCACAAACCTGGGTTGGATCTGAATGCTTCAGACCCTGAACCTGCATATATGCCACCGCCACCGCCAGCCGCATAACAAGTAGCAGTACCGGTAATTGTTTCAATTTTTCCAGAGCCACCGCGACCGTCATTTGTGCCAAGCAATCCGTCTCCTGCAAAGCCGGCGCTGGTAGCGCCACCGCCACCGCCCGCACTCCAACTTCCACCCGCTTGACCGCGCGCACCGCTAAAACCCAATCCATCGTTCGAACCACTGGTGGTCTGCGTTGACGTACCGAAGCCAGTTGCATCACCAGTTCCTCCGCCAGAGCCACCGTTTCTTCCTGCGCGTTCGCTGTTATCGTTTGATGCGCCACCACCACCACCACCAATAGCAATCATTTTGCTTCCGAGCGAAGAATTACCACCATTTTTGCCCGCATAGTTAGGAATTCCTACGCCACCTTGTCCAACAGTTATCGATTCAATTGTATTTCCTGTCAGTGTTACGACACCTCGATAAACGTAACCACCTGCTCCACCACCACCGCCAACACGTGAACCACCTGCTCCACCGCCAGCAACAACCATCGCTGAAACTTTTGGAATTCCATCCGGTACACGCCATCCACCAATTGATGTCAAATATGTTCTTGGGAATTTAACAATCGTGTAGGCAGGCAGCGTTGTGGTATCGGTAATTTTCACTTCTGGCCAAGACTGACTTGAGACTGAAGTGAGCGTTGTCTCTGCCGGCGATCCTATAACTCGATTATAAATAGAAGTTCCAGAACCTTCATTAAAATCAAAATAAGCTCTTAATTCTGTTGAGTTTGAAACACTATATGAATTCATATCAGCTAGCACTTCAGCGGCAGTTCGTGCTGAGTTGAAAACCATGGCATGGTCGATTTGACCTTTGAATTGCCCAGTAAATGTCACGCCATCAGATGTACGTGCACCAATGGCAAGAGGAAAGGCAGAATTGTATAAACCAGATGTCGACGCACCATCTGCGGTTCCCGAATACACCTTTACGCCATCGAGATAGAAATCTGCAGTAGCTAAATTTGCCCCTCGAGTGACGGCTACGTGGTGCCACTCATTCAGTGCAACTGGAATAGCTGTGTTGACACTTGTTGTCAGTCCAGATGAGGTCGATGCAAATGCATAATTCCAGGTACCGGTCGTTCCATTTGTAGAAGTGATACCAATCTCATATGAAGCACCTTTGTTGATGACCACATTCCATGCGCTTTGTGTAAAGGCAGTTGGATACACCCATGCTTCGAGTGTGATTGCACTTGAAATATCTAAAGCTGCATTGTCTTTGGTCCATGCATACCCTGACGTAGCAGATGAAAGAAGTGCCGTGTCAGTATCGGATCCCGGTGGCGTAAAAATCGTGATTGTGGCAGCGCTCGTATAGCGAGTCGATGACAGCGTTCCATCTGAAAAAGTTGTAGAACCTCTAAATTGAATTCCCGTTTGCGATAAATAAAGAGTCGTCGTCGTATAGGTATCAGTATTTGCACCCGAGCCCCCAGAAACATTTGACCAGCTAGTTCCGTTGGTAGAACTCTGCCATTGTCGCGTAACCGTGAGACCTGTGGTTGTTGTTTCGAAATAAGACAAGGTAATTGTGTGGCTATCCGGAATTGAAACACTGGCAGGACTCGTTGTTTGTGCCACCGGAATCCAGCGAATGATGACAACGCCAGAGGCGCCATTTCCTCCGGCGCTTACTCCACCGCCTCCACCTGATCCAGTATTTGCAGTACCTGAAGTTGCTGCTGTACTCGTATTGAGGGCGGTAACTCTTTCACCGTTTCCACCAATGGAGCTTCCTCCCGTACCAGCTAGAGCAGTCGTATAGCTTCCTGCATATTCAGCCCCGGTGATACCTGATGCACCGCCACCACCTGCGGCATAAAAAGTAGAGGTGCCAGTAATGGATGAAGCTTTACCTGCGCCACCATTGGGAGATGTTCCACCGGTTGCGGAAGTTGTGCCGCCGCTGCCCGATACGCCCGCACCACCAGCACCGCCACCGCCACCAGTATTTCGCTCTGAATTTCCGGTACTTCCAGAGTTAGCGCCGGAATTCGCAGATACATTGGTTTGCGCAATTACCGATGCAGTTCCGCCACCATTTGAATAATTTACGTAGTTCATTCCAGAACCACCACCGGATGCTCCGGTAAGAGCGTTGGGAGTGCCACTGGTCGTAAACGGAACTGGAGTTGGATCGAGGTGCGAACCGCCACCGCCTCCGCCATTGACAGTTAAATCTCCAAAAACACTCTGGTTTCCAGCTCCAGAAAATGAAGCTCCAGAATTTTTGGTAGCTGCAACGGTAATTGAGTAACTCTGATTACTGACGGTGAAATTAGTATTTTCATACATACCACCACCGCCACCGCCGCCACCTCGACCATAACCACCTGTACCGCCACCTCCGACAACGAGCAGCCAAATATTGTTCACGCCCGCCGGCGCGGTCCAAGAATTATTTCCTGATTTGAATTTCAGCACGCAGTAATTTGCTACGGTTACTTCTTCAACAGCAGATGTCGAATTGTCGGTAACAGTCGAAGAACAAGCTCCTGTGCCAACCGTCAAATTCGATGAAGGCGATTGGGCATTTAAAGCAATCGCTGAATAGGGCGCTGCATATTGGTAAAAGCCAAAGAGCAGAACCACAACGAGTGATCTGGCTATTCGGCGCATGGTGAGATTCTAGACTGCAGGCCTACATTGCCCAAGCAAGGGAATTAGGGATTAATCGTCAATGAATCGACCGATACCGCTTCACCATTGGCGGTAATCACCGCTACTCGCCCGCTGGTAGCTCCCAGCGAAGCGATTTCTGAGAAAGGAATCTGCAGCGTTGTTGTATTGGGAGAGCTCTTCACAATGACTTTATTTCGCCAGAACTTAATGGTGACCGATCCCGTAAATCCGGTTCCATTAATCGTCAAAGTATCACTGGTGCTGAGTGTGAGCGTTAAGGTGGAAAATCCTGTAATTGATGGCGGGGTCGTGGTGTCAATCGTGAGTGAGGTAGCTCCGTTGATAGCAATCGTTGAACCACTGCCCACGAGCCTTGTTGGCTGGTTATTGGCAAAGAGCATGAAGTAGACGGTTGCGGTAAGAGTCTCGGCTTTATAGTTTCGAGATGAAGCCTTGGTGATAGAGATATTGCAGCTCTTCTGCTCAGTCGATGGTGTGTCATTAGAGAGAACGTGGTTGCTGATGCGGCAATTGAGTGCCGTGCTTCCTGCTGTGACCGTTTCAGTTACCTCACCAGATCCTGATCCGCCTCCGACTTGCAGCGTAAATGGGGAGCCAGCGACTGCGCCATAAAGGTTGAGGGTGAGTTTGTTCTGATTCGCTTGCGTGATCTTCAGGGTGGAAGTTTCGTAGACAATTCCTTGATAGTTGCTTAATGTTCCCGATAGGAAAGTTAGATTTGCACCTATAGCAGTGTATGTCTCTACATCAACCGGCGTCGATGTTTCAAAGACTGTTGGACTGAACGCTCTGATTGGACGCAGATAAAAGTTGTCTGTCTTAAGAAGTGTATTGAGAACCGGCGGATTCGAAGACCAGGCATTGTTTGCACGTTGGGAATCGCTGCTGTTCTGGGTCGAAGACCATAGATTGGCATAATTAGTAAAGGAGCCTAAGCCCAACGGCGCAAGCACGGTAATCATCTTGGTAAGTTCGTCATAAGATGGAACAAACCAATCGCTAACTCCCCCAGAGGTTTTATTGACGGCGAGTGTTGCAGCGGTGGCATTTGTACCCAAAGCCGCGATAAGCAGACGTGAATTCTCTGCACCAGTACCTATTGCAGATGATGTTCCGGAAACAGAAGTAAGAACGGAGGCGAACGATGATCCAGCCTCGTTAGTTGCATCTCCATTCCAATTTCGTGGAGCAGCTTCTAGGTAAATACCTCCAGAACTGACTCCGGTTGCAGAATCAATTACCGTGTCAGAAATGTAGAAGATATTTCCACCACCAGGTCCAACATCTCCAATCTTGCAGAGACCACCTTGCGCGCACGTTACTGAGTAATAATTGGTAGAAACTGTTGCGGTATCCGCTCCAACCAATCCTGTAATTACGGCTTTAGGAGCACCTCCTGCGATGATTCCCGTATAAACAGTGGTGAGAGATGCACCTGTCGCAACAGTAATTGTGTCTGCCTTTGAAACTACAATCGAAAGGGGCAGAAGAGTCTGAGCACCCTTGCTATCTGTTGCGGTGATGGTTTCGTAGTAGGTGCCATAATTAAGTCCTGAGCCGATAGTTAACCGCGCACTGTTGGCGGTGGAAGTATCCCACGTTATTCCTGTCCGGTTATTAGGCATAAATGTAAGAGCTTTAATGCCAGTTCCATTGCTAACAGTAAAAGTGTCCTGATGAGTACTTCCGTATTTCTGGGTCGTATAACTACCTGAGTATGAGATGCGTGGATTAATCACCAGGTATATCGCACTACTTGTATCAACGATGTACAGGCCGGCAATGTCAGAATCAGTTACTACCACTCTGTACTGGTAGCGAATTCCCGATGTATTAGTCTCTAAAGTTGCTGTTGTGTAGGTGTAAGTATTTGCACCGGAACCAGTACTTGCATTACTCCAGGTGGTGCCGGTATCTGTAGAGAATTGCCATTGGAAATTACGAGTTAAAGGTGCGATTGGATTTGCAGAAACTGTCATGGTGTCTGTAAGTCCAGCTGTTGTTGTATCGCCTTGTGGTTGGGTAAATGTTGGCTTTGCGGCTGTAATCCAGCGTATTATTACTATGCCAGAGCCACCATTGCCGCCGGCGCCCGTTGATCCCCCGACCGAACCGGTTCCACCCGCGCCACCATTTCCTGAATTTGCGGCACCTGTGGCACCTGTTGCACCTGTGGCACTAGTGGTACTTCCGTTTCCGCCAGAGCCTCCAACAGAATATGTGGAGTCAGTTCCACTATAACTATTGATTAGCCCATTTCCTCCTACTGCACCAGAGATAGAAGTTGGAGTGCTTCCGGATGCAGTAGCACCAGCTCCACTAGCTCCGCCATACCCAGCTGTCGCGGACTTTGCACCCCCTAAAAAACTGCTTCCCGAATATCCGCCGATACCTCCAGTGCCATCAGTCCAATTCGTTGCCTGAGATGTTGTATTCCATCCAGCACCGTAGCCTGGTCCTCCGCCAGCGGCTGTAATTTGAAAAGCAGAGGATGGCGAACCTCCAATACCTTGCGATCCGTTCCAGCCTCCTGAAGAGATTCCACCAAGCGAACCCGCGCCTCCTACACCAACAACAATAGCATTTACAGAACCTGATACGAGATTAATGTTTTGCACAGCAGCGCCTCCTGCACCGCCACCACCGCCACCACCGGCACCGACACCGGAAGAGACGTAACCACCACCGCCACCACCGCCACCACCGCCGACAATAATTGAAGATGCCAATCCAGAACGAGGTGCCTTCCAACCACCTTCAGAAGTGAGATAGGTCCTGTAAAAAGTTCTAACTGTGTATGGGCCGGATGTAACAGAGGTCGAGATACTGGCAGCATCCCAAAAAGCAGCGTTGTCCTTATCGGTTCCATAACTAATCAAATCGCTCGAAGAATTAGCTGTTGGGACTTGATTGTAAGCAATTCCACCTGAACCTTCATTGAAATTCCAATATCCAATTAAGTTGGCAGTAGCAGTTTCATTTGAATTCATATCTGAACTTATTGATGCAGACCTATCTGAATTCCAAATTCGAGCCTCGTCAATACTTCCATAGAAATACTGATCTAGGGTGTGGCGATAACCTATGCCAAATTGTTGAGTGGATGGCGCAGTCATACTCGTCGGATTGCAAGAAGAATCAGCATCAGAAACCAAGCTGCCATTTACATAGATTTTCACATTGACCGAGTTTCGCACTAAGGCTACGTGCGTCCATCTTCCCGACGGAACAAAACCTCGAGAAGCTACGTTAACCGCACCCCCACTGCACCAAGCGCTGCCAGAGCCAATAATGTAGTTTACTTTACCTTCGTAAACGGCTAGGAAAACAGAATTATTTGAAGCAACAATTGAGCAGTAATAACTCCCATCACAAGTTGCAGAAGGTTTAACCCAAGCCTCCATAGTTAAAGTAGATATCGTGCCCGGGAGAATGGAATTCGCATTTGGTGCGTAAAAGAATCGAGTACTGGCGGTGTTTATCGCTGTATCTGTTTCACTTCGAAGCAGTGGAGGTTTAACTGTAAGAATTATCGGCGTTGTTGCATTTGTGTAGGTTGCCCCAGCAGCAGTCGATGAAACAAAAAATCTATATTTCCTCTGGTTCAAAGTGCGGGTTGCCGTGAAGGTATAAGACGTAGAAGTAGTTCCTGTGGTAATCCAAGTTGAACCACCATCGGTTGAATACTCCCAGCGAGTGGTTGGAGCAGATTCAGAAGAGTTGTAGCTCGCGGTTAGAGTTACAGAAGTACCATCTGTCACTGTGGTATCTGTAGCAGTCGTAGACACAGATGGCCCAACGTGATAGTTAACCCCTGTGATTTGTTGAACATTTGAAGCTCCACCCGTGAATCCCATCCACCCCCAGTTATATTCTGAAAGAGTGAAATCCGTCGTAGGAATAGTGGCGGAAGTGATCAAGTAATTAGCGCTTAGCCCGCTGTAAACAGACATCAGTCGCGTCGATCCTGTCCACTGAATTGTTAAGGGGTACCAGGTATTGTTTTCAACATCATCGACAGTTGTTCCATTCCAATCCTTAAATTTCACACCCGAGCCAGAGTAGTTTGTGTCAGTTCCATTTTTTGAAGCAACTATTCGAATATGGTCTTGCGCAATTTCAGAACCATTTTGATAGGTATCGAGAATTACTTTTAATTCGTTGCTGGACCAATGGCTCCAGTCGCCATTATTTCCTCCAGCAAGGCCATCATTTGGCCAATCGACCAACGGGCGCATAGAAAAAACTATTCCATCAGCTCCAGCATCACTTGCACCTAAGTAATACCAAGCTGAAAGAGAAAAATCACGGGAGAGGGAGACTGTTTGGGTATTCCAGATAAATCCGGTTTTACTTTGCAAATTCGGCGTGAGCTCGAATGCCTGATCATTGGATGAAATCTGATTAGTGGTTTCAGCATCGTAGATCGGATGGTTCGCAGAAGTTCTCCACGTTTCCCACTGCTGGAAGTTCGATCTATTGTCGTAAAGAGTGGCTGCACTTGCCTGTGGGGTTGCAAGATTGATCATGGGGCTTCCCACGGTTTGGATGAGAGTCAGAGTTAAGACGGTTACGACCGAGCGGGCAATACGTGCAGGGCTCAGGCGGGATGACTTCATGGTGTGGAGATTTTAGGCTGAAGGTCTAAGGAAGAAAAGTTAAGCCTGAGCGGCAGATTCTGAAGCTGCTAGTTGGCCACAAGCGCCATCGATTTCGCGGCCGCGGGTATCGCGGACGGTGACGGGGACTCCGTAAGACTCAAGAACGCGGACGAACTCTTCCTCATCTTCCCGGCGAGACGCGGTCCATTTAGAGCCAGGGGTTGGGTTAAGTGGAATCAAATTGACGTGAGCGGCTCGGTTCTTGAGAAGACGGCCAAGGAGATCTGCTCGCCAAGCTTGATCATTGATATCGCGAATGAGTGCGTACTCGATTGAGTAACGACGTCCGGTCTTCTTCTCGTATGCATCTGCTGCAGCGAGAATCTCACGAACTGGAAATCGGTTATTGATGGGGACTAGTGAGTCGCGAAGTTCGTCATCTGGTGTGTGAAGAGATATTGCGAGCGTGCAGTTGATTCCCTCTTCCATCAATTTCTCAACGCCATTGACAAGACCAACCGTTGAGACCGTCACGGAGCGAGCAGAGATACCAAGTCCATCTGGATTTGCATCGGTGATGTTATGCAATGTGCGAATCACTGCGTTGTAGTTAGCGAGGGGTTCTCCCATTCCCATAAAGACAATATTGGAGAGTCGAGTTGGTCCTCCTGGAAGCTCACCATTGGCACATGCGCGAGCTGCGGCAACGATTTGATCTGTAATTTCTGCAGCGGTGAGGTTGCGCTTAAGGCCGCCCTGTCCTGTTGCACAGAATGGGCAATTCATTCCACATCCCGCCTGAGATGAGATACATACAGTGGTGCGATCTGAGTAACGCATAAGGACAGATTCAACGAGAGTACCGTCGTGCAATTTCCACAAATCTTTGCGAGTCATGCCGCCATCTGTTGTGCGAGTGGTGACAAGAGTCATCAACTGTGGGGTCAGTGCATCGGCAATTGCTTGGCGTTCTGCAGCAGGGATATCGGTCCATGTGGATGGATCGTTATTGAGGTGTGAGAAATAGTGAGTGGCAACTTGTGCGGCGCGGAAAGGTTGGAAGCCCAATTCTTTCGCAAAGTTCTTTCGGTCTGCTGGCGCAAAATCAGCCAGATGCTTTGGCGCCTTCTTCTTTTGTACTGGTTCGTCGAAGATTAATTTGAGCTCTTCATTGGTGCGGCTCATAGGAGACCTGATTCCTGCGCATGGCGCACTAGTTCGAGTGCGAGCCAGAGAGCAGGTGCGGCGTAGAGAATTGAATCAATCCGGTCGAGAACTCCCCCGTGACCAGGCAGCAAGTCGCCCATATCTTTTATTGCGAGGTCGCGCTTGATTGCAGATTCGATGAGATCGCCTGATGTTCCAGAGATAACGACCAACAAACCTGCGAGAGCGCCGATCCACATCTCTGCGTTGAGGATGTAGTTAAAAGCTAAAGCGCCAGCAACTGTCGTGAAGACGAGAGAACCCATAAAGCCTTCCCACGTCTTCTTCGGTGAAATCTTTGGAGCCATCGTGTGTTTACCGATGGCAAGACCCGTCAGGTAAGCGAACGTGTCATTGCATGCAATGAGAACAACAAAGGTCATTACTCGCTCGAGACCATTATGTGGACGGGCAAGAAGAATTAAGAAACCTGCAAGGAATGGGATGTAGATAAGAGTCAGTGCGTATGCCGATGCATTGCGAATAAAGTTCTCAGGACCTTTTGGAAGTAGGAGCACCAAGAGCCACGGAAGTGCGATAGCAGTAGCAACCGCGAGACCGTTGACTCCTGCAAACCATGCAGCCGATGCCATGCCTATTGAAGCGAGAGAAAGTGCTGGGAAAGAGAGCTCGATGCTCACTTGCTTGAGCGCGCTGACCATTTCGCGAACGCCAAGCACCATGGCGAGAGCAACGATTGCAGCGAAGATAACTCGGTAGGTAGCAAGCGCACTCCACACAATGATGATGAGACCTGCTGAAACGCCAATCGAAGGAAGAAGCTTCCTTCCGGCGCGCTTATTAATCGCGTCATTGATGGCGTGTAAATCAGACATAGGAAGGTGCGAGGTTTAGACCTCGAGGAGCTCAGCTTCCTTATGCTTTAAAAGCTCATCAATCTTTGCCACGTGGTCTGCGGTGATCTTTTCGAGTTCCTTCTCGCCGCGCGAGAGATCATCTTTTGAAATCTCGCCATCCTTCTCAGCTTTCTCCATCGCTTCTTTTGCCGCGCGACGGATATTGCGCATCGAAACCTTTGAATCTTCTGCCTTTGTCTTGGCAACCTTGATGTAATCCTTACGGCGCTCTTCTGTGAGCTGTGGGAGTGCAACGCGGATGACTGAACCATCTGATGCAGGATTGACGCCGAGATCTGAATCGCGAATCGCCTTCTCGATAGATGCCATTGCACCCTTATCGAATGGAGAAACGATTGCGAGACGGTTTTCAGGAATCTGAATTGATGCAAGTTGTGAGAGCGATGTCCATGTGCCGTAGTAATCAACCATGATCTTGTTGAACATCGCTGGGTGTGCGCGACCTGTGCGGATTGCGCCGAAGTCATCCTTTGCGACCTCAACAGCCTTGTTCATCTTCTCGGTTGCTTCGGCTAGTGAGCCTGCTACATCTGCCATGGTCTTCTCTCTTTTTCCTATTAATAAATATATCTAGTGGGCTCTCGTTAATTAACGAGAGTTCCAATCTTCTCGCCGCGAACTGCGCGACCGATATTGCCATTAGCCATTAAGTCAAAGACGACGATAGGCAACTTGTTCTCGCGGCAGAGGCTAAATGCTGCTGCATCTGCAACAGCAAGTGACTTCTGGAGAACTTCATCGTAAGAAATTTCATCAAACTTGACTGCGCTTGGATCCTTGCGAGGGTCTGCGTTGTAAACGCCATCAACCCCAGACTTTGCGAGCAAGAGAGCGTTTGCACTGATTTCAAGTGCACGCTGTGCTGCAACGGTATCTGTTGTAAAGAATGGCATTCCTGCACCTGCGCCGAAGATCACTACGCGGCCCTTTTCAAGGTGGCGGATTGCACGACGTGGAACGTAAGGCTCTGCCACCTGTCCCATTGTGATTGCTGTCTGAACGCGAGTATCAACACCTTCGCGCTCGAGAAAATCTTGAAGCGCTAAACAGTTCATGACCGTTCCGAGCATTCCCATGTAGTCAGCGCGTGAACGTTCCATTCCGCGCTCTGAAAGTTCTGCGCCACGGAAGAAGTTGCCGCCACCAACAACGATGGCAACCTGGACTCCCCCGCGAACAACTTCTGCGATCTGCTTTGCAACATCTGCAAGTACATCGGGATCGAGACCGACACCTTTGCCCCCACCAAATACTTCACCGGAAAGCTTTAGGAGCACCCTCTGATATGAACCACGGTTCGATGTCATGAGAGTGCTCCTTTAGCTCAACGGTTTGTAAATTGTATTACTGGCCGACGCGGAAGCGGTGGAACGCCTTCACGGCTGTTCCTGCTTCATCAAGAATCTGCTGAACAGTCTTCTTTGCATCCTTAGCGAAAGCCTGCTCGAGAAGTGAAACTTCCTTCACAAAGCCAGTGATGCGACCTTCAACTATCTTTGAAAGAGCAGCTTCTGGCTTGCCTTCTGCCTTTGCTGTCTCTTCTGCAACACGGCGCTCGTTCTCAATAAGGTCTGCTGGAACCTCATCGCGGTTAACGAACTTAGGTGCAAATGCTGCAATGTGCTGGGCAACATCGCGACCGACCTCAGCTGCTTCCTTAGCAAGTGAGACGAGAACGCCTACCTGTGGTGGAAGGTCTGGTGAAGTCTTGTGAAGGTAGAGTCCAACTGGACCGTTGATTACTGCAACGTTGCGGATCTCAATCTTTTCGCCGAGTGTTGCATTACCTTCGTCGATGACTTCCTGAACAGTCTTACCTGTTGAAGTCTTCGCTGCGAGAAATGAGGCAACATCTGGAGTCTTAACCTCAAGAAGTGTTGCAACAAGATCATCACCGAGTGCGATAAAACGCTCGCCCTTAGCAACAAAGTCTGTCTCACAGTTGAGCTCAAGCATGACTCCTGTATCGCCTGAAACCTTTGCAACAACGAGACCGTTTGAAGTCAAACGACCTTCGCGCTTTGTAACGCCCTTAAGGCCCTTAACGCGAATGATTTCGACAGCCTTGTCGTAATCACCGTCTGCTTCATCAAGTGCCTTCTTGCAATCGAGCATTCCTGCTGCAGTTGCTTCGCGAAGACGCTTTACATCATCTGCTGTGTAGTTAGCCACGGTTACGCACCCACACCTTCTGTAGTCGTACCTGAAGCTGGAACCCCTGCCTCAGCATTGTTTGCGTTTTGCTCGGACACAGCCAAGATCTCGTTTTCAAGTGCTGCAGTTGCCTTTTCAGCAGCTGCTGGAGCTACTGCTGCAGAGCGAGCCTTGAGGCCATCTGCAATTGCATCTGTGATCACGCGTGTGAGAAGTTCGATTGAACGAATAGCATCGTCGTTACCAGGAATCTTGTAATCAACTTCGTCTGGATCGCAGTTTGTATCGAGGATCGCGATAACTGGAATACCGAGCTTCTTCGCTTCCTGAATTGCTAGGTGCTCCTTCTTTGTATCGACAACCCAGATAGCTGCTGGAAGCTTTGTCATGTTGCGGATACCATCGAGGTTCTTGAAGAGCTTCTCGCGCTCACGGCGGAGCATCAAGAGTTCCTTCTTTGTAAGAAGAAGATCGTTCTTCTCTTCGAGAGCTTCGAGCTCCTTGAGGCGTGCAATACGCTTCAAAACTGTTGGGAAGTTTGTCAGCATTCCACCCAACCAGCGCTCTGTAACTGTTGGCATGCCAACGCGAGCTGCTTGGTTGATGATTGGTGCATGTGCTTGCTTCTTTGTTCCGACGAACAAGATGTGTCCGCCCTTAGCAACAATGTCCTTTGTGAAGGCGTATGCCTGATCGATCAAAGGAAGTGATTGCTGGATATCGATGATGTAGATGCCATTGCGTTCTGTGAAGATAAAACGCTTCATCTTTGGATTCCAACGACGAGTCTGGTGTCCGAAGTGGACTCCGCTGTCGAGGAGTTCGCGCATTGTTACTGATGCCATGGCGGCACGCTCCTTCTTAGGTTTTGTGCAGCGCACTAAAACCTGCTCGGTTAATGGCTTAACGATTTGTTAGGCCCGTCGCGTTCACAACGCCGACCTGCTAATAAATTAGAGGACCGAAGTGGCTGAGATTCCCCATTTGCAAAGACCTTGGTCTTGCAACCAAGAGCACTGCCGGTTCATCACAAGAACGCTGAGATGTCACAAATCTTGCGATTTGTGCAGGGGTGAGTCTAGCCGCAGGCGGGCCGAGCACCCAAATTGGTCAATTTTCCCGCTTAAGGTCGCGGTAGAAGTTCTCGTGTGGGCCGATTTTAAGGAATCTAATGGCTTCAGGAGTCAAATCCCTATACGCAATCAGTATTTCTTGCTTAGAGAGCCAAAATTTATAAACTGATATTCCTGACAGGTTGTGTCTTTTTGACGAGCCGATTGATGGATCCTGAGCGATTAGCAGAACAACCTTTTTGACTTCTGTTCGTTCTAATTGATGCAGCTTCTTTACTTGTCTCTGAAATTGTGGCGAATAAAGAATTCGAATCAATCAAATACGTACTCGAAGGATGCCTCCTCTGCGTCTGCTAGAAGAATCTCTCTAATAAAATCAATTGGAAGTTCCGGATTATGTTTCGCAGCGCTTTGGACCTTTGCCTCAAAGGCTTCTGCTTCAATAATTGATGAAGCCATCTCGCATATTGCTTCATGCTTCATATCAGGATGAAGATTTGTAAAGTGTTGAACAAGTTCTTCAAAACTCATTCTAAGTAATGGAGATATAGTCATATGCAAATAATATTCTGAATAAATATGATTTGACAGTAAATTTCTTAACTACTTTAAGTAACCACGTTACGCGCGAGGGTGTGCTTGTTTAAATGCTTGACGTAAACGATCCGTTGATACGTGAGTGTAAATCTGAGTCGTTGCAAGAGATGAATGGCCGAGAATTTCTTGAACGGTGCGAAGGTCAGCGCCGCCTTCTAATAAATGAGTAGCAGCCGAATGGCGCAACGCGTGTGGTCCCATACGTTCAACACCTTCAAGGGCAGAGAGCGCTTCGTAAACAATGGTCCGAACTGCGCGTTGATCAATGCGCTTTCCACGAGCGCCTAAGAAAAGAGCGCGTGCAGATTTATCGTTCGCTAATTGAGTGCGAGCATTGTTGATATAGGTGTTGAGCGCCTTCACTGCAGGAGCCCCCATGGGGATCATGCGCTCTTTGTTCCCCTTACCTAAAACTCGAATCGTGTTGCGATGAAAATCAAGATCTTCTAAATCAAGTCCACATACTTCCGAGACTCGAGCACCTGTTGCATAAAGAAGTTCAACGAGTGCTACATCGCGGATCGAAGTAGGTGTATCAAATTCTGCAGCTCTAGTTGCCATGGAATCCAAAGCTGATACTGCATCGCCCTGAGTCAGCACACCTGGCAATGTGCGGTGAGGTTTTGGTGTTGCAAGTGTTGCTCCCACATCTGTAGCCATATATCCACGCTTTGTTGCCCACTTAGTAAATAAGCGAATTGAAACCGCACGACGCGAAAGTGTGGTGCGGGCTCCCCCGCGAACTTGCTGTGTTGCAAGCCATGAACGAATTAAGGGAAGTGAGATATCGGTAATTTCATTGGCGCCGTTGTTTGCCAGGTGCTCAATAAACGAATCGAGATCGCCTAGATATGCGCGAACTGTGTGAGCAGACAAAGCCTTCTCATTAACGAGATAGTGCGAGTACGTATCGCGAATTTCTTCGAAGCTAGCCATTGGCATTACTCCTTGCGCGATTGATCATGAATTGCACCGTCGACGTTGCATTGATTTCATGCAACTTGGTTTGAGGATGTATCTCCTGCCAGACTCGGAAAACTTGGTCAGCAAATCCTTGTCCAATTCCTTGTACTTGAGAAAAATCAAGGTCTACTTCTTTGAATTTATCCAAACCATTCATCAATCGCTTAGCTTCACTTCTGGAGACAAAGTCTGTGCCGATTTCGAATAGTTTGATAACTGGGCGACTCTTCACGAACTCAAAATTACGCGTGAATTCTTCAAAGACCTTCTTGGCTGACGTGACTGGTTTAGTAAGGATTTCGCACGAAACACGTGTGCCCGAATTAACCTCGCTCTCCATCACTGCAAAATCACCCAATTCGTTGTCACAAATCCATTTAATTGATTGCGATTCAAGGGTGAATCGGGCGACCATCTTGGAAGTGAAGAAAATTCCTTCTCCGGTGTGGACTGCTGGAGCTGACGTGCGCTTCCCTTTAGTGAGTTCACCAATTGAAGCTATCGGCTCTGCTAACTGGAACTCATTTTGGACACGTGAAAATACGCCGATTCCATCATCAGTTATTTCGAATACCCATCGGTCTTCTCTGATTTCAAAGGAGACATGCACGCGATCGCCTTCAGAATGATCAATCGCGTTATTGAGCATTTCGGTAAAGGAGTAGAGAGCAATATCTACAGCGGGCTCATGACCTGAAATCGCCAAAGCTGTTTTGAGTTCTTGCCACACTTGATCTTCTTCGAGACCCGTA
Organism: uncultured Candidatus Planktophila sp.; assembly: GCA_937975715.1. Lineage (GTDB taxonomy): Bacteria > Actinomycetota > Actinomycetes > Nanopelagicales > Nanopelagicaceae > Planktophila. Next base: position 14,603 of record CALJUA010000030.1, on the reverse strand, counting down.
AGCAAATACTCCTTCGCCCATGAGTCTTGCGCTTGCTTTCCGGTGGCCCTTCGGACTTCCTCTAGATTGAATCGCCGCTGCCCACCCTTGGTGAGCTCAAAAGGAATCTTCCCGGCATTAGCCCAGTTGCGAATAGTGTTCTCATGGACATCTAAGGCGCGGGCAAGTGCCCCAATACCTAACAATTTCGCCATAATGACTCCAAAACCTTACAAATGAAGTGAATTGCAGGAGTAAAACCTAACAACTGTCACAGAAGGTTACCCTAAAACCTAACAAATAGGGAAGGTAAGACCCGAAATTTATGAGGTTTAAGGCTTGAGTCCCTGACGAAGTAGGCCGAAAGTCAACGCGTCTTCAAGCGCCATTGCGGATGCTGCAATCACGTTCTCGTGAACGCCGACCGTGTTCCATTCGCCCTTGCCATCTGAGGTCTCGATCAATACACGAGTAATCGCGCCGGTGCCGAGACGACCTTCGAGGATGCGAACCTTGTAATCAGTAAGTTCGAGTGAAGAAATCTGTGGGTACAACTCATTGAGACCATCACGGAGAGCGGTATCAAATGCGTTGACAGGGCCATTGCCTGCGCCAGAGCAAGTGATCTCTTTGCCCTGTGCAGTGACAGTGACTTCGGCTTTAGTAATGATGGTGCCATCGACATCGTGCTCAGTTGTTGTGAGCCAGTGATCGATAGAGAAGAACGATGGGCGCTTGCCAGTTGATTCTTCAAGAAGCAGAAGCTCGAATGATGCATCAGCTGCTTCGAAGGTGAAGCCCTGCGCCTCCATCGCCTTAACTTTCTCAACGATACGAGTAATCAGCTCGCGGTCTCCCCCAAGGTCAACACCGAGCTCTTGTGACTTCAATTCGATTGAAGCGCGACCTGCCATATCTGAGACAAGCATGCGCATATCGTTACCAACAGATGAAGGATCTTCATGCTGGTACAACATTGGATCTACCTTGATTGCTGATGCATGTAGACCGGCCTTGTGAGCAAATGCTGAAACGCCTGTGTATGGCTGACGTGGTGATGGAGAAATGTTGGTTACTTCAGCTACAGCATGTGAAATGCGGAATGCCTCGCGAAGTGCGTTTGTAGGAAGAACTTCCTTCTTCTTCTTCAGCTCTAGGTTGGCGATAATCGTGACGAGGTCAGCATTACCTGTACGTTCGCCGTATCCATTAAGAGTTCCCTGAACATGGGTTGCACCCGCAGCAACAGCGGCCATGGAGTTTGCAACTGCACATCCTGTGTCGTTGTGGCAGTGAATACCTACACGTGCAGAAGTTGACGAGATAACGTCATGGACAACATCCGCAATTTCATCAGGCAACATGCCACCGTTGGTATCGCAGAGTGCTGCAACATCAGCACCTGCCTCCATTGCGACGCGAATAACTTCAAGTGCATATGCGCGGTTTGCGCGGTAGCCATCGAAGAAGTGTTCTGCATCAAGGAATACGCGCTGACCCTCTGCGCGAAGATGAGAAATTGAATCGCGAATCATCGCCAGGTTCTCATCAAGAGTTGTCTTCAGTGCAAGATCGACGTGTCTGTCATATGACTTAGCTACCAGTGTTACGCCGGCGGCACCTGAATCACGAAGCGCCGCAAGAAGTACATCATCAGCAGCCTTTACTCCCGGGCGACGGGTCGCACCGAATGCCATAAAGGTTGCGTTCTTGAGTTTTAGTTCTTTCTTAGCCAGCGCAAAGAATTCAGTGTCCTTGGGATTTGCTCCGGGCCATCCGCCTTCAATAAAGCCAACACCTAGATCATCAAGATGGCGTGCGATAGTCAGCTTGTCATGAACAGAGAGGTTGAGACCCTCTTGCTGCGCACCATCACGAAGAGTGGTGTCATAAATATGAAAGCTGTCATCGATTGGCATTTATTTGACCGCAACATTCCAATTGTGTGTATCAGCAACTGTGCCGTGCTGGATTGCCAACATGTGATTGCGAATCTGCATTGTGATTGCGCCAGGCTTACCGTCGCCAGTAATCCATGTACCCATCGCCGACTTTGCCTGGCCGACTGGTGAAATAACAGCAGCGGTTCCACAGGCAAAAATCTCTGTGATCTCACCTGATTGAACTCCGTCACGCCAATCATCGACTGACAACATGACTTCTTCAGTCTTGTAGCCAAGATCTTTTGCAACAGACAAGATTGAATCGCGAGTAATACCTGGAAGCAGCGTGCCGGTGAGTTTTGGCGTGACAACAGTTGCATCCGCACCTGTTCCCTTTACGAAGTAAAGGTTCATGCCGCCCATCTCTTCAACCCATTTACGTTCTTTGGCATCGATCCATACAACTTGATCGCAGCCTTCGGCAGCTGCCGCCTTCTGTGCGATGAGGGAAGCTGCGTAGTTTCCGCCGCACTTTGCCTCACCGGTTCCACCTTGCGCAGCACGTACGTACTCTGTTGAAATCCATACAGATACTGGCTTTGATGGATCAAAGTAAGCACCTGCTGGAGTTGCAATAAGAATGTACTTCGCCTTATTAGATGGACGTACGCCTAGACCCACTTCTGTTGCAATCATAAACGGGCGAATGTAGAGAGACTCTCCCACTTGGTTAGGAACCCAGCCTGCATCCTGCTTTACAAGAGCATCAACTGTTTCAAGAAAGAGTTCGATTGGCATTTCAGGAAGCGCAAGGCGTTTTGCGGAGTTAGCAAAACGACGGGCATTTGCCTCTGGACGGAACAATGAGATTGAACCATCCGGTTGGCGATATGCCTTCATACCTTCGAAGATTTCCTGGCCGTAGTGGAAAACAGCTGTTGCAGGATCAAGCGTCAGTGGACCATAAGGAATGAGCTCTGGCTCCGACCAACCACTCTCTTGCGACCAATCGCATACAACCATGTGATCGGTGTAGTGCTTACCGAAACCGCCCTCGGCGATAAAAGCTTCGCGTTGAGCATCAGATGCTGCATTGGGATTGAGAGTGATTTTCATTTACTTCACCAATGCAACAAGTGCAGCGCCAACTTCTGTTGTGCTGCGCTTTGCATCTCCACGGTTAAGAAGGTCTTGTGCCACTGCCTTTTCAACATCACGAGCAGCATCTGCAAGGCCAAGGTGATCAAGCATCATCGCAACAGACATGATTGTTGCAGTTGGATCTGCGATGTTCTTGCCTGCGATATCAGGTGCTGAGCCGTGTACTGGTTCGAACATGGATGGGAACTTACCTGTTGGATTGATGTTTCCAGAGGCAGCAAGTCCGATGCCACCACAAATTGCTGCAGCGATGTCAGTCAAGATATCTCCGAACAAGTTATCTGTGACAACTACATCGAAACGCTCTGGATTAGTAACAAAGAACATTGAAGCTGCATCGACGTGAAGGTAATCAGTGGTGATTGCTGGGTATTCCTTAGCAACCTCATTAAATGTGCGAGTCCACAATCCACCTGCACGTGTAAGAACATTGTTCTTGTGTACGAGTGTCAGCTTCTTGCGATCGCGCTTTGATGCGCGCTCGAATGCATCGCGAATAACGCGCTCTGCGCCACGACGAGTATTGAGTGATTCTTCTGTTGCAATCTCTGCGTCTGTGCCTTCGGCAAGTGTTCCGCCAGCACCGACATAAGGACCTTCTGTGCCTTCGCGGACAACCACGAAGTCGATTGGTGCCTTTGTAGCAAGAGGACCTGTAACGCCAGGCATTAACTTGGCAGGGCGAAGGTTGATGTAGTGATCGAAAGCGAAACGAAGCTTGAGCAACAAGCCGCGCTCGAGAACACCTGATGGAACTGTGGGATCGCCCACTGCGCCGAGGAGAATTACATCTGCCTTTGCCAGTTCTGCCATGACAGAGTCAGGAAGAACTTCACCAGTGCGATGCCAGTAACCGGCACCGAGGTCGTAGTTGGTCTTATTGAAAGTGACGCCGTACTTTGCAGCAACAGCATCAAGGACCTTGAGACCCTCCCCTACAACTTCGGTTCCGATTCCATCGCCTGGAATAACTGCCAAATTAATAGTGCGTGACATTTAAATGATTACCCCACCAATGAGACTGAACGAACGAGATCAGCTGCGATCTCCTTCTTAATTGAATCTGTAACAGAATCTGAAACAGGTGAATCCACTGTAAGAGCCATCAGCGCTTTTCCGCCTTGTACCTCACGAGCGACCTGCATACCTGCGATGTTGATCTTTGCTGCGCCTAATGTGTTACCGACAGCGCCAACAACGCCTGGCTTATCTGTATAACGAAGGAACAAGAGGTTTTCTGTAGGTGGAAGGTCAAGATCGAAACCATCAATTGCAATGATCTTCTCCACCTTCTTGATACCCATCAAAGTTCCATCCACCTTGATCTGATGACCTGAGGCGAGTGCCGCATGCAAAGAAATCATGCTGCGGTACTCAGGTGAATCAGGAGTTGTTGTCACAGATGATGTGACTCCGCGCTCTGCGGCAAGTCCTGGTGCATTGACGTATGTGACGTCTTCAGAACCAGTTGCCTGCAACGCACCCTTGAGTGCGCTGATTGCAAGAACAGATGAGTCGTGGCCAGAGATATCGCCCTTGACTGTGATCTCCATAGAGACCGGAAGTTCACCAGCGATTGCTGTTGCAATCTGTGCCATCTTCTCAACGAGAGGAAGTGATGGACGGATCTCATCGTGGATTGCTCCACCCTTAACGTTGACCGCATCAGGTACGAGCTCGCCGGCAAGCGCCTTACGAACTGAGACCGCTACTGCAATACCTGCACGCTCTTGAGCCTCATCGGTAGATGCGCCGAGATGTGGTGTTGCAACCACTTGATCCAACTGGAACAAAGGAGAATCGGTGCAAGGTTCTGTCACATAAACATCGAGACCCGCACCTGCAACGCGGCCTTCAGTGATTGCATCGTAGAGAGCTGCCTCATCGAGAACTCCGCCACGAGCTGCGTTGATGATGCGAACTTCCTTCTTCACCTTCTTTAGCGCTTCAACGCCAATAAGGTTTGCAGTCTCTTTTGTTTTAGGCAAGTGAATTGTGATGAAGTCAGAACGCTTCAAGAGATTATCAAGCTCAACGAGTTCGACACCCAACTGCGCAGCGCGAGCTGGCTGAAGGTATGGATCGTATGCAATGACGTTCATGCCGAATGCCTGCATGCGGTGAGCTACAAGCTGACCGATACGACCAAAGCCGACAATGCCGAGAGTCTTTTCAAAGAGTTCGGCACCTGTGTACTTAGATCGCGCCCACTTGCCATTCTTCAACGCTGCATGAGCTGGTGAGATAAAACGTGCAGATGCGAGCAACAATGAGATTGCAAGCTCGGCTGCTGAGACGATATTTGATGTAGGCGCATTTACAACCATGACACCAGCAGCAGTTGCTGCCGGAATATCAACGTTATCGAGACCTACTCCTGCACGAGCAATGACCTTGAGGCCTTTTGCTGCAGCAATTGCCTCTGCATCCATCTTTGTTGCAGAACGAATAAGAACTGCATCAACACCTTTGCCTAGCGCCTCAAGGAGCTCCGCGCGATTTGCACCGTCACAGTTACGAACCTCAAAGTCTGGACCGAGGGCATCTAATGTTGCAGCGCTGAGTTCTTCAGCGATGAGAACAACAGGTTTAGCCACGTGCAGCACTTCCCTCTTTGTAATCATCGTTGTCAGCCTTCTTCATCCAGCTAAACATCTTGCGGAGTTCGCGACCGACCTTCTCGATCTGGTGTGACTCGCCCTTTTCGCGGAGCGCTGTGAATTCCTTCGCACCGTTCTCGAGGTCATCGACGAAACGCTTTGCAAATGCACCTGACTGAATGTCAGCGAGAACTGCCTTCATGTTCTCCTTCACGTGTGGATCGATAACGCGCGGGCCTGATACATAATCACCGAATTCAGCTGTGTCAGATACTGACCAACGCTGCTTTGCGATTCCACCTTCGTACATAAGGTCAACGATCAACTTAAGTTCGTGCAAGCACTCGAAGTAAGCAACCTCTGGCTGGTATCCAGCTTCAACAAGAGTTTCGAAGCCGTACATAACGAGCTGTGAAGCACCGCCACAGAGAACTGCCTGCTCGCCGAACAAATCTGTCTCTGTCTCCTCTGTAAATGTTGTGAGGATTCCGCCTGCGCGAAGTCCGCCCATTGCCTTTGCATATGAAAGTGTCAATGGCCATGCGTTGCCTGTTGCATCCTGCTCGACAGCAACGATGTCTGGGACGCCGCGACCTGCAGCGAACTCACGACGGACAAGGTGTCCTGGACCCTTTGGTGCAACCATGCAGACATCAACATCTACTGGTGGCTTGATGTAACCGAAACGAATATTGAATCCGTGGCCGAAGAAGAGAGCATCGCCCTTTTCGAGGTTAGGCAAGATTGACTCTGCATAGATGTGGCGCTGAAGGTGATCTGGAGCCAAGATCATGATGACGCTAGCTTCTTTGGCTGCCTCTGCAACGGATACAACGCGAAGGCCTTCTGCCTCTGCCTTTGCACGAGATGGTGAACCTTCCTTAAGGCCAACGCGAACATCAACACCTGAGTCGCGAAGGTTAAGTGCGTGTGCATGGCCTTGTGAGCCATAACCGATGATCGCGACTTTGCGACCCTGAATTACGGATAGATCTGCATCCTGATCGTGATACATCGTTGCCACGGTATTTCTCCTTTAGTCGTTTCTTGCGTTAGTTCTTAGTTTTGGTAATCGGGTTGGGTGTCTTTAACAGGCTTCTTCGCTCCATCGACGAGCTCTTCAATGCTGATAACACTAATGAGCTTGTCCAATTGAGCGATAACTTGCTCGAGAGAGTGGCCTTCAAGGTTGACTTGAATCACCATCTTCGAAACTTCTGGGTTTGATGTTGGTCCTACAACCAGCGTGTCGATGTTGTAAGCACGGCGGGCGAAGAGCCCTGATACGCGGGCAAGTACGCCTGGTTCGTTTTCAACGAGAACTTCAAGTGTATGAATAGACATTAGAGCTCCTGTGAATCCCAGTCAGGCGCTGTCGCGCGGGCGATCATGATTTCATCATTAGATGTTCCTGCGGCAACCATCGGCCAGACCATCGCATCGCGATGAACGCGGAAGTCGACAACAACTGGTTGGTCGTTGATTGACATCGCCTTTTCGATTGTTGCATCGAGATCTTCTGGGCGTTCGCAAGAAAGACCTACGCAACCCATCGCTTCTGCAAGCATTGGGAAGTTTGGAACGCGCTTTGATTCAAGTGAAGTATTTGAGTAACGACCTTCATAGAACAAGGTCTGCCACTGGCGAACCATTCCGAGAGATTCGTTATTGATAATTGCAACCTTGATTGGAATATTGTTAAGTGCGCAGGTAACAAGCTCTTGGTTGGTCATTTGGAAACAACCGTCGCCATCAATTGCCCAGACAGTTGAATCAGGAGAGCCAACTTTTGCGCCCATCGCAGCTGGAAGGCCGTAACCCATTGTTCCTGCACCACCTGAGTTAAGCCATGTGCGTGGGTGTTCGTAGGAAATAAATTGTGATGCCCACATCTGATGCTGACCCACACCTGAGGTAAAGATGGTGTCGGTTCCCGAAATCTGTCCGATGCGCTCGATGACAGCTTGTGGTGAAAGTGAACCGTCATCAGGAAGTGTGTAACCCACTGGGTAGGATGTCTTCAACTTCAACATTGAGTTATTCCATGGAGTTAAATCTGGCTGGCTCTTTGAAAGTGCTGCTTTTAGCGCAGGGATAAGCGCAGTAATAGTTTCGCGAAGATCTCCGATGACCGGAACATCTGCAAACTTATTCTTATTGATTTCCGCAGGATCAATATCTGCGTGAATCACCTTTGCATTTACTGCAAATGTTGAAAGCTTTCCGGTTACGCGGTCGTCAAAACGTGCGCCCAAGGTAATGAGCAAGTCGGCCTTTTGCAGAGCGGTAACAGCAGCAACACTTCCGTGCATACCTGGCATGCCTAGGTGAAGTGGATGTGAATCTGGGAACGCGCCACGAGCCATCAACGTTGTAACAACTGGTGCGCCAAGAATTTCTACGAGTTGCGCAAGTTCCTTTGAAGCATTTGCCTTAATAACACCGCCACCAACATAGAAGACCGGCTTCTTGGACTGCGCGATAAGCGTTGCTGCATCTGCAATCGCTTGGTTATCAGGAACAATCTTTGGGTTGTAGCCAGCGAGTTCAATCTTGCTTGGCCAATTAAAAGTAGTCTGCGCTTGCAAAGCATCCTTAGCAATATCAACAAGAACTGGACCAGGGCGGCCAGATGTTGCAATATGGAAAGCCTCTGCAACCGCGCGAGGAATATCTTCCGCCTTGGTCACAAGGAAGTTGTGCTTTGTAAATGGCATTGTGATGCCACGGATATCAGCTTCTTGGAAAGCATCAGTACCGATTGCCGCAGACGGAACCTGACCTGTGATTGCCACAAGTGGTACAGAGTCCATACCTGCATCCATCAAAGGTGTTACTAAGTTTGTGGCACCTGGTCCTGAGGTTGCGATACAAACACCGGCGCGACCTGTGACCTGGGCATAACCAGTTGCAGCGTGTCCCGCACCTTGTTCGTGGCGAACCAAGATGTGGCGAATTGTTGAATCAAAGATCGGATCGTAAGCAGGAAGGATGGCGCCGCCAGGCAGACCGAACATCACATCTACATTTGCTGCTTCCAGGCTTTTCACCAATGAAGTAGCTCCGTTCATTGCTGTGCCGTTCGCTGTAGGAACGTGTTGTGTTGCCATCTTCTTGCTCCTTTCCTCTAGTTGTTAAAAAGCTTGTGAAATAAAAAAACCCTCAGATATCTGAGGGCGCGCATGCTGTGAGGGCATGCGCTATCGAATCACCACCACTGATGCTGAAACGATTGTTGAACGCATGTCCGTATTCTCGCGTAGAGCGAGCGCGTGCGTCAAGAGTTGAGATACACATCTCAATAAGTGAAACCGTCGACTAGTCGCAGACTGCGCCCTTTGAGGCTGAGCCCACGAGCTTTGAATACTTGTGAAGGACGCCACGTGTGTACTTATGTGGCAGCGGCTTCCAGCCAACCTTGCGGGCTTCAAGCTCTGCGGCATCGACCAAGAGATCGAGCTTGCGGTTAGGAATATCGATGCGGACGCGGTCACCATCTTTAATAAAAGCGATCGGTCCCCCATCAACGGCCTCAGGTGCAACATGGCCTACGCAGAGGCCAGTGGAACCACCAGAGAAGCGACCATCGGTGAGGAGAAGTGTGGACTTACCGAGTCCTGCACCCTTGATGGCACCGGTAATCATCAACATCTCGCGCATACCTGGACCGCCCTTAGGTCCTTCGTAGCGAATTACGACGACATCGCCTGCCTGAATGGTGCCGTTTTCTAGGGCCTCCATGGCAGCTTGTTCGCGTTCGAAGACTCGTGCTGGTCCTTCAAATGTTTCGATTCCAATTCCAGCTGTCTTACATACAGCGCCATCGGTAGCTAATGAGCCACCAAGGATTGTGATGCCGACATCGGTTGAGAGCGGAGTTGATATTGGGTGCAAGACATCGCCATCTGCAAGAGGCGGATTAATGTCTGCAAGGTTTTCAGCCATCGTCTTGCCTGTCACTGTCATGCAATCACCGTGAAGGTAGCCAGCATCGAGCAACATGCGAAGCACAACAGGAATTCCGCCGACCTTATCGACATCAGACATGACGTACTTACCAAATGGCTTGAGATCACCGAGCAATGGAACGCGTGAACCGATGCGGTGGAAATCTTCGAGAGTCAGATCAACATCTGCCTCGTGTGCAATTGCGAGCAAGTGCAAGACAGCGTTGGTTGATCCACCGAGTGCCATGACAGCTGTGATCGCATTTTCAAACGCCTTCTTGGTAAGGATGTCACGAGTTGTGATGCCCTTTGCAATCAAGTTGATGACAGCAGCGCCAGCAGCTTCTGCGTACTTATCGCGACGGCGATCAACTGCAGGCGGTGCAGCAGATCCTGGCAATGAGAGACCGATTGCTTCGCCAACAGTTGCCATGGTGTTTGCGGTGTACATACCGCCGCATGCACCTTCACCTGGGCAAATTGCCTTTTCAATTTGATCGACGCGCTCTTGTGTAATTAATCCACGTGCACATGCACCGACTGCTTCGAATGCATCGATGATGGTCACATCTTTCCCATCAACCTGACCTGGAAGAGTGGAGCCTGCGTAAACAAATACCGCTGATACATCGATGCGAGCTGCAGCCATCATCATTCCTGGCAGCGACTTATCGCAACCTGCAAACATCACCATTCCATCGAGGCGTTCTGCCTGCATAACCGTTTCAACAGAGTCAGCGATTACTTCGCGAGAGACCAATGAGAAGTGCATACCTTCGTGGCCCATGGATATTCCGTCAGAGACAGAGATGGTGCCGAACTGCATCGGGAATCCACCGGCATCGATGACGCCTTTGCGTGACGCCTTTGCAAGGCGATCCAATGAGAGGTTGCATGGAGTGATTTCGTTCCATGAAGATGCGATACCGATCTGCGGCTTTACCCAATCCGCGTCCCCCATACCTACTGCGCGGAGCATTCCTCGAGCTGGTGCGCGCTCGAGACCATCAGTTACAAGACCTGAGCGGGGCTTCATTGTCGACATGCCCCGAATCGTACCTTTAGCGCTTCAGCATTTCTATTAGAGCCTCGACTGTCTCAGATTTTAAATCTTGGCCACGGTGATATTTCTTGAATATTTCAACTGCCTCTTCAATGGTGGTCACATTACATAGGGGTAGGAGGACCTGAATATCAGGGCGATCACGAATACCTCGATCGGCAGCGAGTTTCATGGAAAGGAGGTACTCGGCTGTGGCAACGCGGACTTGGACATTTCCGATTTTGTAAAGGTCAACCCAAATATCGGTAGCTTCCTTTGGAATAAAGACTCGAACCGCATCATTGAACCAGCCAAAATCAAGATCTTCATCGTGACCAATTTGATCGGCGAGCCCCAGTACGAGTTCACGTTGTGGGAAAACTGCATCGATATCAGTTGTAGCTCGACGGTTTTCCATATATGCCATGCTCATGGCCGCTCCCCCAAGGAGCGATATATCGCCTTCAAAATTCGACTTATTGAGGCGTACTACTAAACTTCTAAGTAATCGAGCAATATCTTCAGGGAAGAGTTCTCTTTCCATCAAACACTCTGTAATTCTGATTCTGCAAAGAGAACGTTGTGGCGCAGTATTGCCTCTGGTGTTTTAGATCGGATGCGCTCAATATTCTTTTCGAATCTATCAACGATCCAAGCTTCTTGAAGGAACCTCGAGGGTTCATTAATCCAAGCAGGCAAAGGCAAATTCTCTTTTGTTAGGTAGTAATCGCAGACTCCCGCGATCAAAGCATCAAAGTGCTGATTTTGTGTCGTCGGCGGTGGAGTCAGACAGAGAGCCAACTTGATGAGAGGTTCACTTGCTAATAAATTGTCATTGAGTTGAATGACCGCTCTAATTGCGTTGTCGAATTGATTGACTCGAAGTTCATCAGCAACATCCAGAGACATTTCTGCCGCGCATGCCCGACGCGTTGGAATTGCAATGAGTGAATAGCCGAGTGGCGCGATAAAAGTTTCAAGGGTGGAAATTCCGGGATCGGTCTTTCCGCTTTCGATGCTTGAGACGTTGGCTTGAAAGGTTTTACCTTTGAGCGCCATCTCATATTGGCTTAATCCGTGAGCTTTGCGGATTGATTGGAGAATGAGCCCGCCTGAATTCTTCTTCATAGTGAATTAACTATATCGAGAGATCCTGACAAATCCCTTCAGATCCCGTGGATATACGATACGGTACGGTTTCGTATCGAAAAGGGAGAGGAGCCACTGATGATGTGCCCAGCAGCAAAGGTAGTTTCACTGATTGGCCGTCCCCGAGATCATGGGCGCGATGAAGCAATTCACGAGGCGGCGCTCGAAGTCCTCTCTGAAGTCGGATACGACCGCACCACTGTTGAAGCAATCGCAACACGTGCACATGTCAGCAAGGCAACCATCTATCGCCGTTACAAGAACAAGCAGGAACTTCTTATGGCTGCGATGGGCGAACATGCAGCGTGCTCACTCCCCCAGATTGATACCGGCTCGCTTCGTGGAGATTTGATTGAACTCATCAGCGAGCATGTGAAAGCTCTGAAAGGTCCAGATGGCGAACTCTTGATGGCTCTACTTTCAAGTGCTCATCGTGACCCTGAACTCGGCAAATTATTACCACAGAACAAGCCAATCATTAATGACAGCACCAGCGTGCAAATCTTTGAGCGCGCTCTCGCCCGTAAAGAGATTTCAACTTCGGCAAACCTTGAGTTCTTAGGTGAAGTTGTTCCAGCAATCTTTTCGCATCGACTCTTTATTACTCATCAGAGCGTTAATCGAAAGTTCATTGAACATCTCGTTGATGACCTACTGATTCCAGCTCTTAACAAATAAGTTTCACATTACAAACACATAGGAGAGAAATGACAAAGAACCATAACTCTGAGACGCACGATGCTCAGGGACATATCAAGGGACAAGCGCCTGATCGCTGGAGAACGTTGCTCGTTGTAGCAATCTCATAGTTGATGCTCGTGCTCGATAGCTCGATCATGAATATTGCAATCCCAAGTGCCAAGACAGACCTTGGCATCTCTGATGCAAACCAGCAGTGGGTAATTACCGCCTACACATTGGCATTTGGCTCACTTCTACTTCTCGGCGGTCGTATCGGTGATTATGTTGGCCGTAAGAAGATCTTTATCATCGGTCTTCTCGGTTTTGCTGGCGCATCAGCTATTGGCGGTATCGCTGCAAACCAGGGAATGCTCTACGGTTCACGCGCACTTCAGGGTGTCTTCGGCGCACTCCTTGCGCCAGCCGCACTTGCGATCATCTCTGAGACTTTCAAGGTTCCCTCTGAACGCGCAAAGGCCTTCGGCGTATTCGGTGCAATCTCAGGTGGTGGAGCAGCAATTGGCCTGATCGTTGGCGGAACACTTACTGAATTCTTCTCATGGCGCTGGTGCCTTGGCGTAAACACTCCAATCGCAATTGTTGCGGCGATCCTTGCTCTGAAGTTTGTTCACGAGTCAAAGGCTGAAGGCGATAACACGTACGACATCCCTGGCGTTGTTACAGCAACAGCTGGTCTCTTCTCGCTCACATATGGTTTCAATGAGGCGGCACTGAAGGGTTGGTCTGCCACATCTACAATCGCATTCTTGGTTGGGTCAGTTGTTCTTCTCGTTCTCTTTGTTGTCATTGAGACGAAGGTTGCTAACCCATTGATGCCACTTCGCGTCATCACAGAGCGCAACCGTGGTGGTTCATACCTAGGTTCACTCGTTGTCGGAGCTGGACTCTTTTCAATGTTCCTCTTCCTCGGTCTCTACCTTCAGGTAATTCTTGGATTTAGCCCATTGAAATCTGGCTTTGCATTCTTGCCATTCACAGCAGGAATCATCATCTTCGCTGGTGTTTCATCACAGCTCTTGCCTAAGTTCGGTCCAAAACCTTTGATGGTTCCTGGTCTCATTGCTTCAGGTATCGGACTCCTTTTGCTGACACGAATTACGCCAGAGACCTCATATGCAACACATGTTGTTCCATCGCTGTTGATTATGTCTAGCGGAATGGCGCTTGTCTTTATTCCGTTGACATCAACATCACTTCATGGAATTTCAGGTCATGACACGGGCGTTGCATCAGCAATGGTCAACACTTCACAGCAGATCGGCGGCTCACTTGGAACCGCTCTTCTCAACACTGTCGCAGCAACTGCCACTGCAACTTATGCCACTGCAAATTCTGTTCTCGGTGAGAAGTTGATGCCTGCAGCTATGACTCATGGCTTCACTGTGGCATTTAAGTTCAGTGCAGCGCTGCTCTTTATCGGCGCGATCGTGCTCTTCTTCTTCATCAATGTCGGCAAGGATTCTCTCGTTGAGGTTGAAGGCGGAGCGATGCACTAACGTTTAGATAAAAGAAAAACCCCGCCGAGAGAAGGCCGACAGGGTCTTTCTAGCGGGATGGATGGTGCAGAGCGGCTGCGTCAGAGTCACGGTTCGCAGTATGCAGCAGGCAGACTCCTTTCAAATGCCTCCGTTTCGCTGCGCTTTGACATGCAATCTGGACAGAGTTTTGAAACATGATCAATTCCGATCTGTTCAATCGCATCATCGGGGTCTCCGCCGTCTACGGGCAGAATGACGCAGCAATTCAATCGTACCCACATCGCTCTGCTTCTTACCATTAGGTCAGGGGCATTGATCTCGTCCATGCCAAGCAGCATGTCGCGCGGATTTTCCGTGTACGACACTGAACGAGGCTGCTTGAGCGTTCTCAGGCACCATTCCTGAATTTCAGGCCAAGTCATTGGCTCTGTGAGGTTAAGCGCGGCAATGGTCCATGTTTCTGAGCTCACAAACAATAGCTGATAGTGGCGGGTAGTCATTGTGGGATATGCATGGTTGTGTAATGTTCATGTATGAAAATACATTGACACATTTCTTGCCAAAAGTCTAATAACTGCCAGATGTGCCGGGGAAGGTCTATAGGTGTGGAGATGTCAGGTAAAACATTGAACCGGCTTAAAGACTATCTAAATCGGTTTTGG
>CALJUA010000029.1 GCA_937975715.1 uncultured Candidatus Planktophila sp. | reverse complement strand
CATTGATTATGGCGAATATTGAAAAACCTGGGAACAAATCAGCTCAGATGAAGGTTCCGACATCGCTAGTTGTTCGAGATTCTGTAAAGAACTTCAATAAGTAACTGTTGAAGTTACTTAACTGCTCCTTGGCTAATACCTGAAATAAACTGCTTTTGAAGCACAAGGTAGAAGATAACGATTGGTAGCACCGCAAGAACCAATCCAGCCATAGCCTGTCCGTATTCGATTGAATACTGACCATAGAAGAGGTAGGTCGATAGCGGTAGCGTCTGGCTCTCATCGGTAAGCACTAGGCGTGGAAGCAAGAAGTCGTTCCAGATCCATAGCGCATTGATGATTGCCACTGTTGCAGTGATTGGACGCATCATTGGGAAGATAATTTTCCAAAAGGCAACGAGGTCTGTAGCTCCGTCGATAGCTGCCGCCTCATCGATCTCGGTTGGGATGTTGGAGATAAATCCGTGATACAAGAATGTTGATAGCGCAGTTCCAAATCCGATATAGAAGAAGATGAGCGCGCCGCGGTTGTTCCAGGATACAAACGGAGCAAAGCGTGCCATAAATGGAATCATCAAAGCTTGGAAAGGCACGATCATTGAGGTTACAAGAATCATGAAGATGTACTTAGTGTGCTTCTTCTTGGTGCGTGCCAAGTAATAGGCCAACATAGAAGAGAAGAAAATTAGTAGTGAAACACTCAAGACGGTAATGATGATTGAGTTTGTGAGTGAACGGAAGAAATTCATCTTCGTCAACGCCTGATTGAAGTTATCCCATGTGATTGCCTTTGGTAGCGCTAGTGGGTTAGCAAGGATGTCGTACTTGCCCTTATAGAAGAGAAGTCCATTGGGATCGTTAATCCAATTCTTTTCGGGGGTGAAATGAAAAGTTGGGCGGAATTCTTCTGTAAATACTCGAAGGGAAGGGTTCTTTTGCATGGCGCGTACCTTATCCTCTACGTATGAATATTGCTGCCAACCTCTTTGATGCTCACTCGATCGTTGGGGATTTAGGTCTTGCTGGAATTCTTGCAATAATTTTTGCTGAGACTGGATTGTTAATCGGTTTAGCTTTTCCAGGTGACTCATTGTTATTTGTCGCAGGTATCGCAGCATCATCTGCTGGAGCAGAGATTCTTGGTGGTGCCTCCCTTAATTCACTAGCAATATTTCTCGGCGCACCACTTGCCGCAATTGTCGGTGCACAGGTAGGTCACTACTTTGGTCGTACCTACGGTGTTAAGTTATTTGATCGCCCTAATGGTCGCTTCTTTACCCAAGCGCGTGTAACCCAGACCGAGCGTTGGCTTACAAAATATGGAGTTGGTAAAGCTGTGATTTTGGCGCGCTTTATTCCATTTGTTCGTACTCTCTTAAATCCAATGGTGGGGATTGTTGGGTACCCAGCACGCAAATTCTTTTTATGGAATGTGTTGGGGGCTGTTATTTGGACTCAACTAGTGCTCGGTGCTGGATATATTCTCGGAAACAAAATTAGCGGTTCGATCGATAAGTACTTGTTGCCTATCATCGCACTGATTGTCCTGGTCAGCGTTCTACCGGTTGCCCTTGAGATCCTTAAAG
The DNA here is from genome assembly GCA_937975715.1 of uncultured Candidatus Planktophila sp. Taxonomy (GTDB): domain Bacteria; phylum Actinomycetota; class Actinomycetes; order Nanopelagicales; family Nanopelagicaceae; genus Planktophila. The sequence continues at coordinate 477 of CALJUA010000029.1, read as the reverse complement.
AGTGGCGTACGAAGAGAGACTTAAGCTAAAGACCCAAATCAGATAGTTGGTATGCGGCGTAGTACTTATAGCCTGCTGCCTCAATTGCATCCTTTGCACCGCGCTCGACGATCACCGCAACACCTACAACAATTGCGCCCGCCTCTTTAAGTGCTTCAACGGCTGTTAATACTGAGCCGCCGGTTGTTGATGTGTCTTCCACCGCTAGAACGCGCTTGCCGGCAACATCCGGTCCTTCGATACGGCGCTGGAGACCATGAGCCTTACCCTCTTTACGGACTACAAATGAATCAAGGGCGCGGCCGCTGCGAGCTGCCACATGCATCATCGCAGTTGCAACCGGATCAGCGCCAAGTGTGAGACCGCCGACTGCATCGAATTCGAGATCTTTAGTCAGCTCGAGCATCACTTCACCAACAAGCGGAGCTGCCACATGATCTAAGGTGATTCGACGAAGGTCGACGTAGTAGTCAGCTT
>CALJUA010000028.1 GCA_937975715.1 uncultured Candidatus Planktophila sp. | reverse complement strand
GTGATGCTGTCATTGACTTCCAGCCAGCCCAGTCTTCTTCATTCAGTGGGTCTTCGATTGAAACGATTGGGTATGAAGCTACCAAGTCAGCGTAGTAAGCGATCATTTCATCAGATGAAAGTGTCTTACCTTCGAACTTGTATTTACCTGCATCGTGGAACTCTGTAGCTGCAACGTCCATCGCAAGTGCGATATCTGAACCTGGCTTGAAGCCAGCTGCTGAGATTGCCTCGATGATGAGATCGAGTGCCGCACGGTTTGAATCAAGGTTTGGAGCAAATCCACCCTCGTCACCAACAGATGTTGCGAGTCCGCGCTTCTTAAGAACTGCCTTAAGTGCGTGGTAGATCTCTGCGCCCCATTGAAGTGATTCGCGGAATGTTGGTGCGCCAATTGGAGCAATCATGAACTCCTGAACATCAACGTTTGTGTCAGCATGTGCGCCACCGTTGAGGATATTCATCATTGGAACTGGAAGTACGTGTGCGTTTGGTCCACCTACGTAACGGAACAATGAGAGGTCAGATGACTCTGCTGATGCCTTAGCAACTGCGAGAGAAACACCGAGAATTGCATTTGCACCAAGACGTGACTTATTGGGTGTGCCATCAAGTGCGATCATCTCTGAGTCGATGAGGCGCTGATCCTGTGAGTCGTAACCCTCGATTGCTGGTGCGATCTCATCGTTGACGTATGCAACTGCCTTGAGAACACCCTTACCTAGGTAGCGCTTCTTATCGCCGTCGCGAAGCTCTGAAGCTTCGAATGCACCAGTTGATGCTCCGCTTGGAACCGCAGCACGAGCCTGTGTGCCATCTTCGAGTTGAACTTCTACTTCTACTGTTGGATTTCCACGAGAATCGAGAATTTCACGGGCGCCGATTGCTTCGATAATTGCCACTAGAGGGTGCTCCTTCGAGGTTTGCGTTTTATTTTGAAAAAACTTGAGAGATCAGCGCTCACCATTGAGCGACCTGGGGCAATCTTACCGTGACTATTCAGCTCTGATTGGAGCGCGAAAGCTGCTCGATCATCGCCCGTGCCTGCACACGGAGCGCCAATTCAGGGTCGATTTCATGCTTATAGGCCCATGCGATCACTGAGGCGAGAGCCTTCCCGACCGACTCTTCGGTCGCTGGAATTGAATCGTCGAAGGCTTCAATCTCTAGTGGCGTTCCATATTTATCTGCGCGATAAATCAATTTGGAAACGAGAGGAAGTGCTGGCTGAGACATCGCGACTCCATCAATTGCGGATGTGCGCCCCTTCTCCTTAGCCTTGATTGCCTCCCAATTTTCAATGATCTCTTCAGTGCCACTTACCTCAAGGCCTGCAAATACATGTGGGTGGCGCCCAATTAACTTATCTGCGATTGCGCCTGCAACATCATCGATGGTGAATGGGTCAGTTGGATGATCTTGTGCGATTCGCGAATGGAAATAGACCTGCAATAGAACATCACCGAGCTCTTCGCGCATTCCAACACGATCTTCAGTCTCGATTGCATCGATGAATTCATATGACTCTTCGAGAAGATACTTAATCAGCGATTCGTGGGTTTGTTCAGCATCCCATGCGCAACCGCCAGGTGAACGTAATTTGTCCATGACCTCTACAAGACGTAGAAGTTCAGAACCAAATA
>CALJUA010000027.1 GCA_937975715.1 uncultured Candidatus Planktophila sp. | reverse complement strand
AGATGTTCAGTAGAAAGAAGTCTGCATCTCTCGTCGCCGCTGTGGTGGGCGCGGTAGTTATCGCGCTCACCCAGCCACAAATTGCTTTTGCTACATTGGCGACAGCTCGCAATACAACGATGTCAGTGTCATCAGGTTCTCTTATTGTCTTCGCTAGCGGTACTCAGACATTTGTAAATCCTGCCAATTCATATAATGTCGCAGTCTCAAACGGCACCAAAACTTTCTTCGTCAATAACTCTGGAAACTTTGATGTCAGCCGCTTTGCACTCATCATCACCCTCCCATCAGGTTCGAATGTCTCAAGTTTTAAACGTTGCAACCTCAACGTGGCTTTTGTCGGAAATAACTCTTGCCAATCAGGCTCATCTACATCTGTTGCCATAACTCCTGGATCGCCCACCACTTACGTGATTCCGCTTCCAGCAAACGGCTTCTACTCCTTCCAGATTTCTCAAAACAAGTCAGGCACGATGCAGGTTCATACCTACGCCAACTCTGCCTTCATCACGAATACAAATACCAGTTCTTAATTAAGGCTAAACTGAGCCCCTGATAACAAGGGGTGAGAGCGTGAAGAGTTACAAAATCGCAATTGTTGGTGCTGGCCCTGCTGGTTACTTCGCAGCTCAGGCACTCCAGAACTTAGCTAGCGACGAACTCTCATTCTCTATCGACATGATTGAGCGCTTGCCGACCCCATGGGGCCTTGTGCGCAGCGGTGTAGCGCCAGATCACCCAAAGATTAAGAGCGTTTCAAAAGTCTTTGAGAAGATTGCAACAACCCCTGGATTCAGACTCTTTGCCAATGTTGAACTCGGCACCGATCTGACAATCGAACAATTACGCGAAAGCTATGACGCAGTTGTTGTCGCAACCGGTTCGCCAAAGGGTAAGAAGCTAGGCATTCCAGGTGAAGATCTTCCAGGTTCGCTCTCGGCAGCAACTTTTGTACCTTGGTACAACGCACACCCAGACTTTAAAGATGAATCGATTGATCTCTCTTCTCATACCGCGGTTGTTATTGGCGCAGGTAATGTTGCAATGGATGTTGCTCGCATCTTGGCTCTCGAGCCATCAGAGCTGGATCCAACCGATACCGCAGATCATGCGATTGATGCGCTGAAGAAGAGCGAGATTCGTACTGTGATTCTGAGCGCTCGTCGCGGACCAGAGCACGCAGCATTTACATCCCCCGAACTCCGCGAACTACCAAAACTTGAGCACACCAATGTCGTGATTGAACCCGAAGATATTGCTGCGGCGATTGTGCGCGCAGGAGATGAAATTGAGAAAGATACAAAATCTAACCTAGATGCAATGACTTTGATTGCAGAGCGCGAGCCAACTCATCACGATCGCACAATGAAATTTCAATTTCTTGCTACACCTACTGAAATCAAAGGCAATGGCAAAGTTGAAGAAGTCATTTTCCAGCGCACTGGGGGAGATGAGACCTTTAGCATTAAGTGCGGACTTGTGATTACGGCAATCGGCTATGAAGCTCCCGCTCTTGAAGGTATTCCATACGCTCATGGCAAAGTGGTAAATAACGAAGGTCATGTTGATGGAAACCTTTATGTAGTTGGGTGGGCCAAGCGTGGTCCTTCAGGTGTTATCGGCACAAACAAGTCTGATGCAGCTGATGTGATGAAGCTTCTTGTCTCTCAATTAACTGGGCCCAAAAATGCAGGAGACGTTTCAGAAATCATCTCTCACAACAAGGTTGTGACACAGATGCATTGGGAGCAAATCAATGCTGCTGAAGTAGCAGCAGGTGAGGCCCTCGGAAAGCCTCGTAAAAAGGCTGTTTCTCGCGAAGAACTCCTCAATTTGGGCGCACTCTAATAAGAAGGTATTATTCGCGTTCTACAAATAAATAAGCGTGCGTAGCTCAACGGATAGAGCATCTGACTACGGATCAGAAGGTTAGGGGTTCGAATCCCTTCGCGCGCACAAGTTAAGCCTCGGGTGCCTTTCACACCCGGGGCTTTTCTTCTTTCAATCCTCAACAGCCTTATGCTTTCGTCATGAGCGACTTCACCCTCTCCATTGATTGCGGTGGATCTTTTATCAAGAGCTGCGTCCTCGATTCATCGGGAACGATGCATGCGGCACCTACTCGGATAGAAACCCCGTATCCACTTACGACAGAGCGATTTCTTGAAACCATCGCAGAGATAGCTGGATCACTGCCACAAGCGTCGCGAGCAACCGTTGGTATTCCAGGAATGATTCGAAACGGTGTTGTTGTAGCGACTCCGCACTACATAAACGAAGCCGGACCACAGACTCGCCTCTCACCAGAGTTAAAAGAACAGTGGTGGGGCTTTGATGCTCAATTTGCCATCGCAGATAAGTTGGGAATTCCAACAAAGGTTCTCAATGATGCTGAAGTTCATGCAGCAGGAGTCATTACTGGAACAGGATTAGAAATCGTCATGACCCTCGGAACAGGCCTCGGTTTTGCAGTGTTCCATGGTGGAATGCTCTCGCCACACTTCGAGCTCTCGCATGCAACAGTGCGACGTAATACAACGTATGACACATGGATCGGCGAACGCGAGAGAAAGAGAATGGGAAATACATTCTGGTCTCGTCGTGTGCGCTTGATGGTTTCAGAGCTTCGTCCAGTATTTCTATGGGATCGCCTCTATATCGGCGGCGGTAATTCACACAACATCATTCAGCGGGACCTTCAACAGATGGGCGACGACGTAGTCATCGTTCCCAATAGTGCAGGTGTAGCTGGTGGCGTAAGAGCCTGGACTCTTTAGATTTTATGGATAAAGTCCGCGCAACTTGTGGGCTTCTGCAACGCGCTTAACACCAATCATCATCGCAGATTCTCTCCACGTTAGATTCTTTTCAGAAGACATGGTTTCTACTTCACGAATTGCTCTCATGAGTTGTGAATCCAAGTTTTGATAAATCTCATCCGCATCCCAGAAGAATGCCTGCTTATCTTGGACCCACTCGAAGTAGGAGACAATAACGCCACCAGCGTTGGCCAAAATATCGGGAACCACCAAGACGCCTTTATCTTTAAGGATTGCATCTCCCTCTGGGGTAGTCGGAGCATTTGCACCTTCTACGACAATTTTCGCCTTTATTGAAGGTGCAGAGTGAGCAGTAATTGCATCCGCTAAGGCTGCTGGAATCAATACATCAACTTCAAGAGCAAGAAGTTCTTCATTAGTGAGGCGATCTGTGCCTGGAGCATCGAGATTGCCATGTTCCTTAAAGTGCTCCCATAGTTGAGCTACGGAATCGAATCCCGTGACTCCACCATGAACATCGCTGACGGCAACAACCTTCAGCCCCATCTTTTCCAGGCCTACCGCTGTCCAGTAACCAACTTTTCCGAATCCTTGAATTGCAACTGTTGCCTCTAGGGGATTAATACCCTTTGTAATCAGCGCTTCACGGGTTGAGATAGCAACTCCATCACCGGTAGCCGAAGTGCGCCCCAGTGAACCACCAAGTGAAATTGGCTTACCTGTGACAACTCCAGGAACCGAGTAACCTGCGTTAACAGAGTAGGTATCCATCATCCAGGCCATATTCCGCTCATCTGTTCCCACATCAGGTGCTGGAATATCGCGCTCTGGTCCGATGATAGGGAGAATTTCCGATGTGTAACGGCGCGTAAGGCGTTCATTCTCCATCAACGAAAGGGTTGAAGGATCAACGGCGATTCCACCTTTAGCGCCGCCATAGGGGAGATTAGTCAAAGCACATTTCCAGGTCATCAACATGGCTAATGCAACAGTCTCATCCATATCAATATCTGGGTGAAAACGAACTCCACCCTTGGATGGCCCTCTTGTCGTCGAATACTGAACTCGAAAACCTTTATACATTTCAACGCTACCGTTATCGCGACGTAGAGGCACTGCAACTTCTAGAACTCGACGAGGGGTGGACAAGGTCTGCCACTCGTTCTCTGACAGTCCGAGCTGCTCAACAGCGCGACTTAATTGACGTAGTGCGGTATCTAGTGCTGACTCCATTGTCAGGACTTCCATTTCTACTTAATTGCTACTGATTAACTGCGAAGAACCTTTGCGAACTCAGCGAAGTCATCGACCAAAATGTCGATTTCGTTCTGAGTATGCGCCAAAGAGATCAACCACTGCTCATCAAGCCCCGGAGGAGTGATGATCCCGCGATTGAGCGCGAATAGCCAATGAGCTTCGGCAACGCCAAAATCTGTCGCCTTGTAATCACGATAATTGCGAACTGGGGAAGTTGCCCAGGTAACACAACCCTTGACTCCAAAACCAACGGTGTGCGCCGGCAATTGGTACTCCTCGATGATGTCTCCGATGCGCTCGAGAGCTTGGAAGTTGAGTTTCTCTGCAGCTCCAAGAGTCTCCTCTGTCGCGATGCGATCGATTGCGCGTACACCTGCCATTGCAAGTGGGTTACCGTTGAAGGTACCGAAGTGGGCCATCTTGTTATTGGTAACGAAATCCATGTACTTCTTCTTGCCACCAAAGGCTGCGAGTGGAAGTCCTCCGCCAATTGATTTAGCGAGAGTAATGAGATCAGGCTGGACTCCAAGTCGCTTAGCTGCACCGTGTGCACCAGCTGTAAGACCTGTTTTTACTTCATCAAAGATAAGAACGACGTTGTACTGATCGCAGAGTTCGCGAACGCGTTCAAGGTATCCAGCATCAGGAAGAACGATTGCAAGGTTTTCGAGAACTGGCTCGACGATAAAGCAGGCGATCTTCTTTGCATTCTTCCTAAACATCTTCTCAAGGGCTTCGATGTTGTTAAAGGGAACAACGTAGATATCGCCCGGAACCAAGTTGGAGTCGATATATGGAGTTGGCTTATCGGCCTTACCAATCTTGTCGACTGGTGGCTTGCTGGAGACAACGAATGGGTCGTAGCTACCGTGGTAGCCGCCTTCGATCTTTAGGATGCCCATCTTGTCAGTGGCCGAACGAGCCACGCGCACCGCGTACATCGTTGATTCTGTGCCAGAGTTTGTGAAACGAACCTGGTCAATGCCAAAGCGCCTACAGATACGTTCTGCCGCATCGGTAGAGGTAGGCGAGGGAGTTACAAAGAGCATTCCTCGGCCAAGTGCGGACTGGATTTCTTCTACAACTATTGGATTGAGGTGGCCGGCGAGCATTGCGCCAAAGCCCATAGAGAGGTCGAGCAACTTACGGCCGTCTACATCGGTCATGTAAGCGCCTTCTGCGCTATCGATCGAGATGGGATATGGATCCCAGTGTTGGAAACTTGATGTCACACCGAGGGGCAGCGATGAGAATGCTCGCTTGCTCTCAACCTCAGATGCCTTTGTATTCTTTGTAAAGAGTTCCCATTCAGCTGCAAGGACGGCAGCTACCTTTTCAGGTGAGATTGGTGTTGATGTTGTTGGGACTCGACGATACGTGTTCGCATGTGGCGCAGTTGTCATTTGTAACGCTGTAC
>CALJUA010000026.1 GCA_937975715.1 uncultured Candidatus Planktophila sp. | reverse complement strand
CCATCTAAAACTGTGGCAGCATCAAAAGCACCACCTGCACAATTGACCAAAACTTCAACGTTTTTGTCTTCACAGAATGCCGCAAGTGCGTCGACATCACTTTGAACGGTGAGATCTGCGGCGAAGACTTCAACTTGTGAAATTGACTTAGCTAGTTCATCTAGTCGGTCTTTGCGACGTGCAGTTGCGATGACGGTAAATCCATCAGCTGACAATGCTCGAACCGTTGCAGCTCCAATTCCACTGCTGGCACCAGTTACTAGTGCAACTCTTTTCGACGACATTGGCAAAGGGTATCTACAAAGGGGTGAGAAGAGGAATACACTGTAAATATGAGCAATCAAATTGAAACAATCATCGAATATCAGCTAGAAAATCGCGATAAGAAGACTGTCTTCTGGCGCGGAATTCTGGCCTTTCCTGTCGTGATCTTCCTTGCGACCTTCACTGAAATGGCTCATTGGGGATGGACAAGTGGATTCTTGGTAGTCCCAACAATTCTCGCCATCGTCTTCACTGGTAAGTACCCAAGCTACGTACTTACTTTTAACCATGCTCTGATTGAGCTACAGACACGAGTTACTGCTTACGTTTTCTTGCTGACAGATGATTACCCATCTATCGAACGCAATCCAAAGATTGCTGTCCTTCTCCCTGATGTTGAAGGTGGCAAGAAGCTCGGTCGCATCTTGCAGATCTTCAAAGTGATCTTTGTAATTCCGCTTGTGATCGTTGGTCTTGTCTATGCAATCGGTGCAGCAATTGTCACCTTCGTCGCGTGGATCAATACATGGTCAACAGGTCGATACCCAGAATGGGCACTTAATTACATCTTGGGAACAATTCAGTTCTGGAATCGCATCTACGGTTATGCGCTGTTGATGGTGACAGACGAATACCCACGCTTTACCCTGTAAATCTCAATAGAAATTTAGATGGCGATGACTTGTGCTGGTTTAGGAACAATTGCATTCCAGCCAAGTTCATCGACTAAACGATTAGCCATCGCCTCTTGAGCGCCTTGTTCGCCGTGCACAACAAAAATCTTGTGCGGCTTTGGCGCTAGCTTTAACCAATCAATTAACTCGTCTGCGTCTGCATGGACAGAGAAGCTCTCTACCTTTGAGATGTGTGCATTAACTGGGATGAATTTTCCATGCATCTTCAGCTCTGAGACGCCTTCTTCCAGCAAGCGACCACGGCTGCCGACCGCTTGATATCCCACCAAGATAACTGTGTTCTTGGCATCAGGAAGCATGTGTTCGAGGTGGTGAACTACTCGCCCGCCTGTTGCCATTCCACTTGCAGAGATGATGATGGATGTCTCTGCAATGTCGTTGATTTTCTTTGAATCTTCAGTGGTGAGAGCCTGCATGAGGCGACCTGGATCAAATGGATCTTGATTCGCCCACCGATCGGATACTCCAGCACGAATCTCTGGTGTGTTCTGCTGAATTGCTTCGCGATAGAAGTTGAGTGCCGTCAGCGCCATCGGAGAATCCACGTAAATCGGAATCAGCGGAATTAACTTCTTCTCCATCAGGTCACGAAGTGCCATCAAGATAACTTCTGTGCGGTCTACGGCAAAGGCTGGGATGAGAATTGATCCACCGCGCTTGATTGCGGCATTGAGTTCGCGAGCAAAATCCTCAGGCTTAGCGTCATGGGTGCGGTCTCCATATGTTGATTCAGTCAGGACTGCATCCATGACTTCTTGAGGTGCCGCATCAGGATTCGATAAGAGTGGGTGATTGTTGCGACCCATATCTCCCGTGAAGAGGATCTTCTTGTTGCCGATCTCAAGTACAACAAAGGATGAGCCCAAAATGTGGCCGGATGGAAACCAAGTCACCCATGCATCCGGTGCAACCTGTGTGCGCGCATGAAACTTCACTCGCTTAAAAAGTTTAATAGCTGCTTCTGTATCTTCCACGTTATAGAGCGGAAGCGGAATAGCGTGCTTTGAATAACCCTTCTTTGCAGCGTACCTAGCATCTTCCATCTGCAAATGTGCGGAATCATGCAAGATCACACTGGCAAGTTCTGCTGTGTAATGAGTTGCAAAGATTGGATTCTCAAAGCCTTGGCGGGCAAGTAGCGGCAGGTATCCGCAGTGATCGAGGTGAGCATGAGTAAGCACTACAGAATCGATGGTCTTCACATCAACAGGAAATGGATCCCAGTTCTTCTTGCGGATCGCCTTAATGCCCTGAAAGAGTCCGCAGTCGACAAGCACCTTTGATTGGCTAGAGTTAACAAGAAAGCGGCTTCCTGTGACTGTATCTGTTGCTCCAAGGAAGGTAATAGTTACTTCGCTCATAAATAGAGTCTAATCTCCATGGGCAGAAGTAACCTAGGGATATGAGAAATCGAATTAGCGAGATGCAAGAGCGCTTGCTCGGTGTCGATTTTCTCGCCTATCTGGCAATTACCGGTGCGCTTATCACCAAAGAATTCTTTGCAGCAGCAGTAATTGTTCTGATGCTCATCACTGGACGCTTTCTTGAGCGGTGGGCTGAAGGTCAAGCTGAACGACAATTGAAATCTCTTCTTTCGCGTATGCCGCGACAAGTGCATCGACTCACGGCTGGTGGAGTTATCGAAGAAATTCCTATGGATCAGATTGCCGTTGGTGATGTGCTGCTGGTACGCACAGGAGAAATCACCGCAACCGATGGAATCCTGAAAGACCCTGCAACTCTCGATGAATCAGCTCTCACTGGCGAACCGCTTCCAGTTTCTCGCGCTTCAGGTGAAGATGTCTCAAGTGGAATCGTCAATGCTGGTTCGCCTTTCTACTTCACTGCAACGACAACTGCTGAAGCTTCCACATATGCCGGGATTGTGAAGTTGGTCCAAGAGGCTCAAAAGAAATCTGCACCTGGAATTCGTGTGGCTAATCGTTGGGCACTTCGTTTTGTACCAGTTGCGCTCTTGATGTCACTTGGCGCGTGGTGGATAACCGGAGATGTGAAGCGAGCTATTGCAGTGCTTGTTGTTGCAACCCCATGTCCATTAATTCTCGCAGTGCCTATTGCAATTGTTGCGGGGCTTTCGCAAGCCGCAAAACATGGCGCAATCATCAAAGGCGGAGCTATTCTTGAGCTCTTAGGTAAGACAGAGACCGTGCTGCTTGATAAGACCGGGACTTTGACTCATGGCGGTCCTGCAATCACAGAGATAAATACTCGCCCTGGGATATCTGACGACGAACTTCTCGCACTTGCTGCCTCTGTTGATCAATTCAGCCCGCATATCGTTGCAAAAGCACTGGTAAGTGAGGCGCGTCTGCGCAATCTTGAAATGCACGCTGTCACTAATCTCCATGAAGATTCTGGCCACCATATTTCTGGTGAGATTTCAGGAGCAACAATCAAAGTGGGACAACTGGTTCACGATGCACCTGCCTGGCTCCACTTCTCTCATCCATTGATGGTTGCAGTCGAATCCAATGGCGAGCTTCTGGGTGTCATTGGACTGAAAGATCCCATCCGTCCTGAGGCGCGTGACATGGTTTCTGATCTTCGGTCAGCAGGCGTTGCACATATTGCACTTGTTACCGGAGACCGCGAAGAGACTGCCCGGGAAGTTGCAGATGCAGTGGGTATTACTGAAATCTATTCAAAGGTAAGCGCCGAAGGAAAACTCGATATTGCGCGTAAAGCTCAAGCCAGAGCGACAGGTTCTGTTGTAGTTGTTGGTGACGGCATCAACGATGCTCCCGCTTTAGCTGCCGCTGATGTCGGAGTCGCCATGGGTGCTCGCGGCGCATCCGCTGCAAGCGAAGCTGCCGATGTTGTCATCGTTGAAGATTCCATCGATCGCCTTACCCACGCAATTAGAATTTCAAAGACAAGTCGTAAGAAGGCGGTGCAAGCGGCAACCTTAGGAATGGGTCTTGCTTTCGTAGGTATGTTCTTCGGCGCGTTCGGCGTCTTATCTCCAAGTCAGGGAGCAATCGCTCAAGAGTTCATCGATGTGATTGCAATCCTCTGGGCATTAACCGCGCTCCGTAGTTAGACTCACCGCATGCATGAGTTCACGCCTGAAATTGAAAAGGTCGCGCAGGAGATTCTTGAATACTCCCTGACTCGCCTCAAAGAAAATCCTCCCCTTGATGGACCAAAGACCGAGGAAGAACTCTTTGCCATTGTCGGCAACACAATCACTGAATCCGGCTTAGGTGGAAGCGAGACTCTTCAGCTCTTTAAGGAAACTCTTGCGCAAGCGTGTATCTCAACAGACCATCCACGTTATTTAGCCTTTATCCCATCTGCTCCGACAGAACTTGCAAACCTTTTTGATCTTGTTGTTGGCGCTTCAGCGCTTTACGGTGGTTCATGGCTCGAAGGAGCAGGCGCAGTATTTGCAGAAAATCAAACGTTGAAATGGCTTGCAGATCTTGCTGGGCTTCCAGAGTCAGCCGGAGGTGTTTTTGTTCAAGGCGGAACTATTGGAAATCTTTCAGCACTTGTAGCAGCGCGTAAATACGCACAGAAGTTACACCCAGAAATTAAACGCTGGGCGGTTGCATGTTCAAGCGAAGCACATTCATCAATAGCCTCTGCTACAGAGATTATGGATGTTGACCTCATCAAAGTTCCCGTGCAGGCAGATGGCATCATGCGAGGCGCTGACGTAAAAGCCGAAATTGATAAATATCGCAGCCAGAATTCTGATCGCGATATATGTGCGATAGTCGCGACGTCAGGCACCACAAATCTTGGAATCATCGATGATCTTCCATCTATCGGTGATGTCGCCAACAAGCATAAGATTTGGTTCCATGTAGATGGCGCATACGGTTTAGCTGGGCTTGCCAATGAAGAGACTCGAAAGTTATTTGCTGGAGTAGAGAAGGCAGATACCTTTATCGTCGATCCACATAAGTGGCTCTTTGCTCCATTTGATGCATGCGCCCTTATTTATCGTGACCCTGAGCTGGGTCGCCAAGCTCATACCCAGCATGCGGGTTACCTTGATGCCCTCACCGATTCTGATGACTTCAATCCCTCTGACTATGCCATTCAATTAACTCGCCGCACACGCGGTTTGCCACTCTGGTTCTCACTTGCAGCCCATGGCACCAAGGCATATAGCGATGCAATCGCAAAGACAATGGAAATCGCTCGAGTAGCTGCTGATTTAGTGACGGCCCATCCCAATCTTGAACTTCTTCGCGAACCCAACCTCTCTATTGTTGCTTTCACTCGTAAGGGCTGGGCAATGAGCGATTACAAAGCATGGAGCGATAAATTGTTGGCAGATCAAATTGGATTCGTGACTCCGTCATCGCATAAGGGCGAGCCAATCCTTCGCTTTGCAATCGTTAACCCATGGACACAGGTCAGCGATATCGAAGCGATTCTTGCTACTTTGTAATTAGCGATCTAAAACATTCCGCGCAGGGTTGTAGCTTCCACCTGCACGACGGAATGCGATTCCGCTGAGGGCTTCTAATACAACTCGGTTTGCAAGCATGGCAGTGATATCCGAGCTATCGAATGCTGGAGCAACCTCAACAACATCGATACCCACGACAGGTAATTCGATACAGATGCGGCGCACTGCTTCCAGAAGCTCGCGGGATGTAAGTCCACCTGGTTCTGGTGTTCCAGTACCTGGTGCCATACCTGGATCCACAACGTCGATATCAACCGAGAGAAATACTCCATCGGTTTCATCAGTCAAGATTCCAAAAGATTCATCGAGAACTGCTTTCAATCCGCGATTGTGAATCTCAGTCATCTCGTAAGAACGCATCTTCTGATCGCGCATCCACTTAAGAGTTGCATCTTCTGGCCAATAACCACGCAAGCCAACCTGCAGGAAGCGATCTCCACGAACTGTTCCTGATTCGATCAATCGGCGCATCGGAGTTCCATGTCCGACAAGCGAACCATTTTGCAGATCACCTGTATCAGCATGTGCATCAAAGTGAATCATTGAAACTTTACCGAGTCCGCGGTGGTCAGCAATGCCTGCAACATCTGCAGAAGTAACTGAATGATCCCCTCCAAGTACTAGCGCAATTGCACCAGCTCTAGAGATTTTCTCTGTTGCTTCGCGAAGCGTTGCAAGACATTTTGCTAAATCATCAGATGGCATCAACAAATCGCCAGCATCAACAACCTTGAGGTCTTTCAGGCCATCAACCCGAAGCGCCATATGTGGACGTTCGCCATCGTGCGGCAAGTAATCGGTTCCGCGAATTGCCTGAGGGCCAAACTTGGCGCCAGAGCGATATGAAGTACCCGCATCAATTGGCGCACCAACAATGACGACATCAGCATCGGCAAATGTCTTGGGATCATCGAGATCGCAGCGCGGGACTCCGAGGAATGTGAAATCAGGACCGTACATATTGCCGATGTTTGCCATGCGCGTAAGCATAGTTTTGGCACTACAAGAGTCAAAGCCATATCCTTATATATAGAAGAGTCGCCTGGATCACCGCGTTATTACGCAAGTAATACCGAGGAAAGTCCGGACTTCACAGAGCAAGGTGGTGGGTAACGCCCACCTGGAGCAATCCACGGGAATAGTGCAACAGAAAGTAAACCGCCAACAGCAATGTTGGTAAGGGTGAAACGGCGGTGTAAGAGACCACCAGTAATTGCAGCAATGCAGTTAGCTATGTAAACCCCACCTGAAGCAAGACCAAGAAGATAGTGTGCTGCTCGCACTGAGCTATCGGGTAGGTTGCTTGAATCTGTAAGTAATTACAGATCTAGATGGATGGTGATCCTCGACAGGATCCGGCTTATAGGGCGACTCTTCTT
>CALJUA010000025.1 GCA_937975715.1 uncultured Candidatus Planktophila sp. | reverse complement strand
GTACAGCGTTACAAATGACAACTGCGCCACATGCGAACACGTATCGTCGAGTCCCTGCAACATCAACACCAATCTCACCCGAAAAGGTAGCAGCCGTTCTTGCGGCCGAATGGGAACTCTTTACCAAGAACACAAAGGCATCCGAGGTTGAAAGCAAGCGAGCATTTTCATCGCTGCCCTTAGGTGTGACATCGAGCTTCCAGCACTGGGATCCATACCCAATTTCGATTGACAGTGCAGAAGGCGCATATATGACCGATGTCGATGGCCGTAAGTTGCTCGACCTCTCTATGGGCTTTGGTGCAATGCTTGCTGGCCACCTCAATCCGATTGTTGTTGAAGAAATTCAATCTGCTCTTGGTCGAGGCATGTTATTTGTGACCCCTTCCCCAACTTCTACTGATGCAGCAGAACGTATCTGTAAGCGTTTTGGTATCGACCAGGTTCGTTTCACTAACTCTGGTACAGAATCCACGATGTACGCGGTACGCGTAGCCCGTTCAGCAACTGACAAGATGGGCATTCTTAAGATTGAGGGCGGCTACCACGGTAGCTACGATCCATTCGTCGTATCAAGCAAGCCTCCTGTAGACAAGATTGGAAAGGCCGAAAAGCCAACTCCGTATATCGACTCCAATTTGGTCCCGGGCGAGATTTATGTTGTCCCTTTCAACAATATCGACGCACTCGAGAAAATGTTTAAAAAGAATGCAAAGAAGATTGCCTGCTTTATTGTCGAGCCAGTACTTGAAAATCTTGCCATCGTTCTTCCGGATGCCGGGTACCTCGAGCGCGTTCGCGAACTATGCGACCAATACAATGTCGTTCTTATCTTTGATGAGGTAAAGACTGGTCTTACGGCTGGAGCTCATGGCGCTGCAAGGCGTCTAGGAGTAGAGCCAGATTTAATTACTCTCGCTAAATCAATTGGTGGAGGACTTCCACTTGCAGCCTTTGGTGGCAAGAAGAAGTACATGGATTTCGTTACCAATAACAAAATGGCCCACTTCGGTACATTTAACGGTAACCCACTTGCAATGGCGGGTGTACGTGCGATTGATCGCATCGCGACAGAGGAGACACTTGGCGCGGCTGAGGCACTTAATTTTCAGGCGCTTGAGCGCATCGGTGACATCATTGATGAGTATCAGTTACCAGCACATACTGTTGGATTCGGCGTAAAGGGATGTGTTACCTGGGCAACGTCGCCTGTTCGTAACTATCGCGATTACAAAGCAACTGACTTTGGTGTTGCTGAGGCGCATTGGCTCTTCGCCCTCAATCGCGGAATCATCACTCCTCCGGGACTTGATGAGCAGTGGTTGATTTCTCTTGCTCACACGCAAACCGAAATCGATATTTTGGTTGAAGATTTTGCTGAATTCGCAAAGGCACTCCGTAGTTAACTAGTAACACCACAGTAGAAATGGAAGTGATGACAATGGAGTCAGCACTAGATACCGCGCTACGTCAATTGCGTCGCGCTGTTGAGCAGCTCGACCTTTCAGAGAACGAGTGGCAGACCTTATCTACCCCTCGTCGCGTACTTGAGGTTGCAGTTCCGCTTCGCCGAGATAACGGAAATGTGGAGATGTACAAGGGTTTCCGCGTTCAATATTCGACAACAAGAGGGCCATCCAAGGGTGGTGTTCGCTTCCACCCAGATATCGATATGGATGAGACTGTTGCTCTCGCGATGTTGATGACCTGGAAGTGCGCGCTCACCAATCTTCCATACGGCGGAGCCAAGGGTGGTATCGCTGTTGATCCCTCCACTCTGACATCCATGGAAAATGAGCGACTTACTCGTCGTTACACCTCTGAAATTCTTCCGATCATTGGTCCAGAGCGAGATATTCCGGCGCCTGATGTTGGAACAGATGAGCGCAACATGGCGTGGATGATGGATACCTACTCTGTTAATGCAGGTTACTCGGTTCCTGGAGTAGTAACAGGTAAACCAATTTCACTTGGTGGTTCACTGGGGCGCACTTCGGCTACCGGTGATGGAGTTGCTATCTCAACCCGTGAAGCGCTGATTACAAAGGGTATTAATCCCCTAGAGGCAACAGTTGCAATTCAAGGATTCGGAAAAGTTGGTTACTGGACAGCGGTAGGCCTTGAAAAGATGGGGCTGAAAGTTGTTGCCGTCAGTGATGTTCATGGTGGAGTCACGGGATTCGATTCCGTAGCTCAATTATGGGAGCACTTTAAGGAACATGGCAATCTCGATGCTCCTGGCACAGATCGCCTCACCAATGAAGAACTTCTTGCTCTTGAAGTTGATGTATTGATTCCAGCTGCACTTGCAGATGCAATTACTGCTCACACTGCGCCTTCAATAAAGGCGAAAATTGTCGTAGAGGGTGCAAATGCTCCGACAACCCCAGAGGGAGATGCAATCCTTAAGGATAAAGGCGTTTTGGTGGTTCCCGACATTTTGGCTAATGCCGGTGGCGTTATTGTCTCTTACTTCGAGTGGGTCCAAGATAAGCAGGCATTCTTCTGGGATGCCGATGAAATTTATCAAAACCTTGATTCACAACTCATGAAAGCGATTCGCGAAGTTGAGTCAATGTCTGCTGACAAGAATCTCACCTGGCGTGAATCTGCAATGATGATCGGCGTTAAACGTGTCGCAGACGCCCATAAGTTACGTGGACTCTATCCATGAGGATTAAAGAGTCCAGGCTCTTACGCCTCCAGCAACACCCGCGCTATTGGGAACAATAACGATGTCATCTCCCATAAGTTGCAGGTCACGCTGAATAATGTTGTGTGAATTTCCCCCACCAATATAGAGGCGATCCCAAAGAAATACAGGGCGCAGTTCCGACACCATCAAACGCACACGTCGGGACCAGAAAGTGTTTCCCATTCGCTTTCGTTCTCTTTCTCCAATCCAAGTATCAAAAGTTGTATTGCGGCGAACAGTTGCATGGGAGAGTTCGAAATGAGGAGATAATTTTCCTCCGTGAAAAACCGCAAATCCCAAACCAGTTCCTAGGGTCATAACAATTTCTAATCCCGTGCCAGTTATCACCCCTGCTGCATGTACCTCTGCATCGTTGAGAACTTTGGTTGGAATTCCAAGAGTGCGTGCGATTGCTGCTTGAGCATCAAAGCCCCACCACTCTCTCTTTAATTCGGGAGAAAGTCTGGTGTGTGGCCCCGCTTCATTTATGTAATGCGGTGTGGCAACTACAACGCCATTGCGAATCATCCCGGGAAGTCCTACGGTTGCACGCTCGGCCCTGGGAAGTAATGCAGCAATTTCGGTAATAGTCTCTAGAAATCTTGCTGTTGTAAGCGGGTAAGGAGTCTCGATCCGTGAAGGAGCTGCATGCATGGTTCCTGAGGAATCTAGAACGCAGCTCTTAATGAAAGTTCCGCCACAATCAATAGAAAGAGTGAAGTCGCTCATCTGCTCTTATTTCTCCTCTGACGAATAGAGTAAATCAAGAGCGAGATTGCTCCTAGGAAAGTTATTCCAACCCAATTCCAAAATGAAATCGGAAATGGGTTATGGGGATTGAGATTAGGTGAGAGTTGAGAATTTTCGGGTATCTCAACTTTGACTACTAAACCAGCGTGGTCAGTAGCCCACAATTCACCCTGAGGTGACTTATTTCCGATGAGCACTGCATTTACTGCTCTGGCACCATTTTTTAGGAATACATAATCTAGCCTGTCGGTAAAGCCCTGCTTATTGCCCATTTCCAGAGCTGCTTGCTTGCGAGATAAATCCGGTCCGGTGAGAAGTGCATTCATTCCCCAAGAGAAATTCACTGGGTTAAGCGGGTCTGGTCCAGCATCATTAAAGCCTGCATGTCGCATCTTCCAATATGCATTGCAACTGTCAATCGCACTTTCAATCGTTGGTGACTTTACCTGCGCCTTGCATGTATCACTCGCTTCAGGCTGACCGCCTGGATTACTTTTAACATCTGGTCGTGGATCGCGTGGATCAGAGTTGAAATCACCAATGACAATGAGTGGCATCTCAGTCTCATTGAGATCGTTAATGAGCTGTTCTGCCTGCAAAGTTGCATTTGGAACCTTGTTCTTATCCCAGAGCGATTCAAGATGGGTTGAGACGATACGTGTCTTCTTTCCATGAAAATTAAGATCAATCCAGGTATAACCACGATAAATTGTCATCAACTTAGGCACGATGCTGTAACTGGTTTCGTACTCTGAATTTCCGACATGTAAGACCTTTTCGGCTAGCTCTTTTTTCACTGCAATGGCATCGCCGATCTCAAATCCACATGCCGCCTTATCACTACCAAATATTGGCTGGAAGCTCTTTGGGTCGTTGACCATCGTCAGGTATGGAATTGCAGGTATTGAGTATCCAATGTTGAGGGCGTTCGCTCCATCTCTGGAAGCAAGAACATATTCACTTCCTTGGGTTTTTGTCGCTCTGAGAAACTCTTCGGTAAAGTCATAGATAACAACGTTCTTGCTCCAGAAATTTTTCTTACAGTACCAATGTGTAGCCTCTTGAAGTCCAATCACATCTGCGCCGTTACTAATGACCTCTCTAGCAAGAAGTGGTGCTCTCTTCTTGAAATCTGTTGCCGCGACTTGATCCCACATAAACTGTGCAGCCGCCGAGAAATCAGGAATCTTTTCTAGGGCGACTCCTACATCAGCGCCGAGATAGAGGTTTCTTGACATCACAGTCAGTTGGTTTTCATCGGCCGATGCAGGGGGAATTGATATTGCGGTCAGAAGTAAAGCAAGAAGCAACTTTTGCATAGTTAAGAATAGGCGAAAGAAAGAGAAAAGCCCCGAGTGTGAAAGGCACCCGAGGCTTAACTTGTGCGCGCGAAGGGATTCGAACCCCTAACCTTCTGATCCGTAGTCAGATGCTCTATCCGTTGAGCTACGCACGCCTATTCTTTTGTAGAACGCGAATAATACCTTCTTATCAGAGCGCACCCAAATTGAGGAGTTCTTCGCGCGAAACAGCCTTTCTGCGAGGCTTTCCAAGGGCCTCGCCTGCAGCAACTTCTGCGGCATTGATTTGCTCCCAATGCATCTGTGTCACAACCTTGTTATGGGAGATGATCTCAGAAACATCACCCGAGTTCTTCGGCTCGGATAATTGAGAGACAAGAAGCTTCATCACATCTGCAGCATCAGATTTATTTGTGCCTATCACACCTGATGGACCGCGCTTAGCCCAGCCAACTACATAAAGGTTTCCATCGACATGGCCCTCGACATTCACAACTTTGCCGTGAGCATAGGGGATTCCTTCTAGTGATGGCGCTTCGTAACCAATAGCTGAAATTACCAGCCCACATTTAATGCTGAACTTTTCGTCTCCACCAGTGCGTTGAAATACGACTTCTTCAACTTTGCCATCGCCTTTGATTTCAACAGGAGTTGCGAGGAATTGAAACTTCATCGTCCGCTCGTGAGAAGTCGGTTCGCGCTCTGCAATAAGAGTCATGGCATCGAGATTTGACTTTGTATCTTTCTCGATTTCATCTCCTGCACGCACAATTGCGGCAGCGATATCTTCCGGTTCGATCACAACATTAGTGTGCTCAAGTTTTGGTAGTTCGCGGAGTTCAGGGGATGTAAATGCAGCGTGCTCTGGTCCACGACGAGCGCTCAGAATCACAGTACGAATCTCGCTCTTCTTCAGCGCATCAATTGCGTGATCTGCAGTGTCGGTTGGATCAAGTTCTGATGGCTCGAGAGCCAACATGCGCGCAACATCCATCGCAACATTTCCCGCTCCGATAACTACTGCTGTGTGAGAAGAGAGATCGATTGCTTCATCTTTAAAGTCTGGGTGTGCGTTATACCAAGGAACAAATGTCGCGGCTGATAATGAACCTGGAAGATCTTCACCGGGAATGCCGAGCTTCTTGCCTATAGGTGAACCGGTTGCAATAACGACTGCATCATAACTTTCACGCAATTGCTCGACGGTGAGGTCGGTGCCGAGTTCTACATTGGCAAAGAGTCTGAAACCTGGGGTGGTTGCAATCTTTTCGAAGACTTTAGCGACGGTCTTAATCTTTGGGTGGTCGGGTGCAACACCACTGCGCACAAGGCCCCAAGGGGTGGGAAGGCGCTCAATCATGTCGATTGAGAATGAGAGCTCGTCGTCAGCAAGGTTCTGGAGGGCTTGAGCAGCGAAGTAGCCAGCAGGTCCAGCTCCAACAATTGCGACTTTGTACTTTTTCACTGCCTCACCCCTCGTTGACTGGGGCTCAGTTTAGCCGCAATTATGAACTGGTATTTGTATTGGTGATATGAGATGTATTCGCGTAGGTATGTACCTGCATCGTGCCTGACTTATTTTGTGAAATTTGGAATGAGTAGAAGCTATTGCGAGGCAGCGACAACATATAAGTTGTTGGTGAGCCCGGGGTCATCGAGAGCGATACTGGAGTGCCACTGGCACAACTATTATTTCCAATAAAGGCAACGTTGAGGGCGCAACGTTTAAAGCTCGAGACATTAGATCCTGATGGAAGTGAGATGATCAGTGCAAATCCAGCGGTATTAAAATCGCCAGAGTTATTAACATAGAAAGTTTTGATGCCGTTGGAGACAGCTACATTGTATGAATTGTGTGGGTTAACAAAAGTTTGAGTGCCGCTGGCGAAGACTATAAGAGCTCCTGACGAGACTGGCATCGTTGTATTGCGAGCGGTCGCGATAGCTGCTAACGCGACAGGTGGCTGGGTGAGCGCGATAACAACCGCGCCCACCACAGCGGCGACGAGAGATGCAGACTTCTTTCTACTGAACATCT
>CALJUA010000024.1 GCA_937975715.1 uncultured Candidatus Planktophila sp. | reverse complement strand
TGCGTTGTCCGTGCAGTATTGCGTTGGACAGAGTTCTACAAGCACGAGTCATGTGGAAAGTGCACACCATGTCGCGAAGGCACATGGTGGTTGGTACAGATTCTTCGTGATCTTGAAGAAGGAAAGGGAACAGAGGCAGATCTTCAGAAGCTTCTTGATCTCTGCGACAACATCATGGGCCGTTCATTCTGTGCTCTTGGTGATGGTGCGACTTCTTCAATCACATCATCGATCAAGTATTTCCGTGATGAGTACATCGCCCACGTCACTGGTGGCGGCTGCCCATTCGATGCATCAAAGTCAACACTTTTTGCGGAGGCTAAATAAATGACAACGGCTGAAGTAACACAGGTTGAAATGATCACCGTTGTCATTGATGGTTTTGAAGTTACCGTGCCAAAGGGCACGCTCATCATTCGCGCAGCAGAAAAGCTTGGAATTCAGATTCCTCGTTTCTGTGATCACCCACTTCTCGATCCAGTTGGTGCATGTCGTCAGTGTCTCGTTGATGTTGAAATCAATGGCCGCGCATTCCCAAAGCCACAGGCATCATGCACGATTCCTGTAGAGCCAAATATGATCGTCAAGACTCAGCTCACATCACCAGTTGCGGATAAGGCGCAGAAGGGTGTGATGGAGCTTCTCCTCGGTAACCACCCACTCGATTGCCCAGTCTGCGACAAGGGTGGCGAATGCCCATTGCAGAACCAGGCGATGAGCAACGGAAATGCAGAGTCACGTCTGACTGGCTACAAGCGCACATTTGAAAAGCCAATCAATATCTCTTCTCAGGTATTGCTCGATCGCGAACGTTGCGTCTTGTGTGCACGTTGTACTCGATTCTCAAACCAGATCGCTTCAGATCCATTTATTACTCTCAACCACCGCGGTGCATTGCAGCAGGTTGGTATCTACGAGAACGATCCATTTAACTCATACTTCTCAGGTAACACTGTGCAGATCTGCCCAGTAGGCGCTCTGACAGGTGCTTCATATCGATTCCGCGCACGTCCATTCGACTTGGTATCAACTCCATCTGCATGCGAGCACTGTGCATCAGGTTGCGATATGCGCACCGATGTTCGTCGCGGCAAGACACTTCGTCGCCTTGCGGGAGATGATGCAGCAGTTAACGAAGAGTGGAACTGCGACAAAGGTCGTTGGGCATTCAAGTACGTCACATCAACCAACCGACTTTCACAGCCGCTCGTCCGTAATGCAGAAGGCATTCTCGTTGAAGCATCATGGCCAGAGGCACTTGCAGCTGCTGCTGCAGGGCTTAAGGGAAAGCGGGCAGCAGTTCTTACTGGTGGTCGCGTTACAACTGAAGATGCATATGGATATTCAAAGTTTGCTCGCATCGCGTTGAAGACAAACGATATTGATTTCCGTGCTCG
>CALJUA010000023.1 GCA_937975715.1 uncultured Candidatus Planktophila sp. | reverse complement strand
TCGTGATGGTCTTCTTCAATCTTGGTGAGATTAAGAATCTCTGGTGGATTCTTGGTGCTCTTGGATTTGGATTGGCTGCTGGCGTTCCAGCCGCTCGTAAGGTCCAAATGACCAACATGCCTCAGCTTGTCGCACTCTTTAATGGAGTTGGTGGCGGAGCCGCAGCGCTTGTGGCAATCGTTGAGTATCTTCACTTAGGCGAGCGGGCAACGACAGCTGAAGTTGTCTTCACTGTATTTACCGTTGTGGTGGGATGCATCTCCTTCAGCGGTTCGATCATTACATTCCTCAAGCTTCAAGAATTGATGACTACGCGTCCTGTCGTTTTCCCTGGAGGCCGCTTCGTCATTGCAGCAAATCTCATTGCGGTTCTCGGTGTTTCAGTCTGGGTTGTTCAGGCGCTCGGCACCAATCCGCTCTTGATTTTGGCTGCTTTATCACTGCTTTTCGGTGTCCTCTTCGTGCTTCCGGTCGGGGGCGCGGATGTCCCAATCGTCATCTCATTGCTTAATGCATTTACCGGTTTGACCGTTGCTGCAAGCGGCTATGTACTTGATTCAACACTTCTGATCATCGCGGGAACTCTTGTTGGTGCATCAGGAACAATCCTGACTCGCTTGATGGCAGAGGCGATGGGACGTTCATTGTTTGGAACTCTCTTCGGAGCATTTACTGCTAAGCCTCAAGATGCCGCAGCGGCTGGTGACGAACGTCCTGTGAAATCAGGATCTGCAGAAGATGTAGCAATCCTGCTCAACTATGCACGTCGAGTTGTCATCGTTCCTGGATTTGGTTTGGCTGTGGCACAAGCACAGCACACTGTTCGCGAGATGGCCGACCTTTTGATTTCAAGGGGAATCGATGTTGCATACGGAATTCATCCTGTCGCAGGACGTATGCCTGGGCATATGAATGTGCTTCTAGCCGAAGCAAATGTTCCATATGAACAATTGGCCGAGATGGATGATGTCAATCCAACCTTTGCTCAGACTGATGTGGCTATTGTTATAGGTGCCAACGATGTTGTGAATCCTGCAGCAGAGAACACACCAGGATGTCCAATCTACGGAATGCCGATCTTGAAGGTATCGGATTCTGCCAACATCATCTTTTTAAAACGGTCTATGCGCCCAGGTTTTGCCGGCATAGAGAACGAACTTCTCTATGACCCAAAGACAACGCTCTTGTTCGGTGATGCAAAGGCCTCACTGACTAAAGTTGTGAGCGCACTGAAAGGCTTATAGATTTCGAGTTAACGATTGCTCGTGCGTTTAACTACCCAAATCATTTGGGGTAGTGATGTGACGCTTGAGAAACTTGTATTTGAAGGAGTAAATTCGGCTGTTACAAATTGCCGCCCAAGACGAGCGGGCTTCCAAATGCAGGATGCGGTTAATGTTGGATACGTTCCAGTTGTGGACTTTGCAAGGCATCCAGCAATTCGTTTTCCATCTATATAGAAACGAACTTTTCCCGAAGTATTGACGGTAACAGTAGCCGTGAGATTTGTGCCTTTTATTGGGGTTCCAGAAATTGCAGGGAGAGTAACGGTTCCAGGCTCATTCACATTCGAAACTGTAATTGTTACTGTTTGCGAGTCACTCAATAGGCCATCAGAGACCCAAGTGATGACGATATAAACGTTATTCGCATCAAAATCCGCGGGGGCTTCATAATCCGGAGGAGAGGCAAATGAAAGTGTTCCATTCGCATCAAGAGTGAAGTCGGCTGCATCGGTGCCAGTTAGGGAATAAGTGAGGCTTGCGCCGGCATCTGCATCTGTTGCATTGAGAGAGTAAAGTGCCGAGATGTTTTCATTGGTTGAATAACTGGCAGTCGTGGAGCTGCTAAATGCACCGATTGAAGGTGGATTGTTGTATGAATATCGCACCACGACAAAGCCGGATCCTCCAGAGCCTCCGGTGTTTGCAACTCCATTGCAATCGGCTCCACCCCCACCTCGGTTAACAGGAGCATCACAAGCTGAGCTTCCAGGAGTACCTCCTCCAGAAGATGCGGTGCCTACATCACCAGATCCAGCCCAGCCGGCTCCACCGCTTCCATACATCACATTGGTTCCGGTAGTGATGATGTCAGAGTTAATTCCAGCGCCACCATTCTTACCTGACCCTGCGGCTCCGGCACCTCCACCCCCACCTGCCTGACAACTGCCTGTTGCACATCCATATGCACCATTGGCAGTTCCAACACCACCTAAATTTCCGTTGCCACTAACTCCACCTTTGGCACCAGCGTTGTTGGTAACAGAGTTAAGCGACGCCTTTCCTCCTCGAGCAGTAAGAGGGCCCAAAACGGATGATGCGCCGTCGACTCCGCCACCTTGACCGCAATCACCTGCGCGACCAGTAGGTGCAGCGACTGTAATTGTCACTCCAATGTTTGCTGAGAAATTAAGCCCTGTTCCGGTGAGCACTTCACCACCACCACCACCTTGGCCCCAGTAATAACTGCAGTAACCTCGAGTTCCACTTCCGCCAGCGCCTACAACAAGATAACGAACACTTATCGAATATTGAGGCGTCCACGTTATGGTGGAAGCTGCCGAGAATTGCACCACGCATTCAGTGCCAACTTTTGTAACGGTAATTCCTGCAGTATTTGAAACAGTTTGTGTGCAGACTCCAGTCGAATCACCGGCCGCTGCAACTGTCAGCGCGTGAGAAATCGGTGTAACGAGAACCGTTAGAAGTGTTGATAAGACTATGAAATAGCCCCATCGCGCTCTCGTCTTCATGCGGAAATTCTAAATCAAAGAGGGTGATGCACAGTATTGCGGGTTTCAGGAATTCGAGTTGTCAGCAGAACGATTGCTGCCATCAAGATTGTGGCAAGGATAAATGCAGGTCTAAACCCACCTGCATCTG
>CALJUA010000022.1 GCA_937975715.1 uncultured Candidatus Planktophila sp. | reverse complement strand
GTTCTGTTAAAGATCGTGGCGCTGCAGCTCATGCGCAATGGAATATAAAGTTTGATGCATGGAAATCAGCTCATGCAGATAAGGCAGCTCTTCTCGAGCGTCTGGTAAAGCGCGAGCTTCCAGCAGGTTGGGATGCGAGCTTGCCTGAGTTTGAAGTAGGTAAAGATGTAGCTACTCGCGCAGCTTCTGGTCATGTCATCAATGCAATTGCTAAGGCGCTTCCAGAGTTCTGGGGCGGATCTGCTGACCTTGCAGAATCTAACAACACGACAATCGAAGGCGGAAAGTCATTCCTTCCTGCATCGAGTGCAATGAAGGATGCAGATCCATACGGTCGCATTATTCACTTCGGTATCCGCGAGCATGCAATGGGTTCTATTCTCAACGGAATCACATTGCACGGCCTTACTCGTACATTCGGTGGAACTTTCGCAGTCTTTAGCGATTACATGCGTCCGACTGCACGCCTTGCAGCGTTGATGGATATTCCTACAACTTTCGTCTGGACTCACGATTCAATCGGACTTGGCGAAGATGGACCAACTCACCAGCCTATCGAGCACCTTGCTGCAATGCGCGCTATCCCTAACTTTGCAGTCATCCGCCCAGCAGATGGCAACGAAGTACGTGAAGCATGGAAGTCAGTCTTGGTTCGTAAGAAGCCAGCAGGTCTCTTCCTCTCGCGTCAGAATCTGCGCACGGTCGATCGCTCTACCCATGGCGCAGCATCTGGTGTTGATAAGGGCGCATACATTCTTAAGGAAGCCTCAGCTAACCCGGATGTAGTCATCATTGCAACTGGTTCTGAAGTTGCTCTCGCACTTGATTCTCAGATCGCACTAGAGGCAAAGGGAATTTCGACTCGCGTAGTCAGTGCCCCATGTCTTGAATGGTTTAACGAGCAGCCACTCTCCTATCGTCAGAGCGTTATCCCAGCATCTGCAAAGGTGCGCGCAAGCGTTGAAGCGGGAATTTCTCAAGGATGGCGCGAATACGTCGGCGATTCAGGTGTCATCATCTCTATTGATCACTTCGGAGCATCAGCAGGTGCATCAAAGCTCTTTACTGAGTTCGGATTTACCGTCGATCGCATCGTTGGCGATATCGAATCAGCTCTCAAGTAAAGGAGTCGGTTGTGACTATCAAAGTCTCTGGTGCATCCCTTTCGCGAGTCGATCGCACATCTGCACGTTATCAATTTCTTCGTGATGTCCATAAGAAGATAGCCGCAAAGGATCCCAACACCTGGGGGCCAGATGCTGCTGAAGAAGCAGCGATCCGCCTGAACTGGGTCGACCTTCCTGAAACTTCTCAGGCGCTTCGTGATGAGGTTTCTGCAGTAGCAACAAAGTTTGCTGGCAAGAACCGCGTTGTTCTCTGCGGCATGGGCGGTTCATCGCTTGCTCCAGAAGTTCTCTCTAAGACATATAAGCGCAACATCATTGTTGTGGACTCGACAGACCCTAACTACATCGCGCATGCTCTCAATGGGGATCTCTCTGAGACTGTCTTTGTCGTCAGCTCTAAGTCGGGCTCGACAATCGAAACATCTTCACAACGAGCGCTCTTTCAGAAGAAGGTCGCAGATGCAGGTCTTGATGTTACGCAGCACATTGTCTTCGTAACTGATCCTGGTTCGCCTCTCGATAGCGAAACTCGCGCTGCAGGTTTTACTGTCGTTAACGCTGATCCCAATGTTGGCGGACGCTTCAGCGCGCTCAGCGCATTTGGTGTTGTTCCTGCCGTTCTTGCAGGAATAGATATCTGGACTGTTCTTAAAGATGCCTCTACTGCAAAGGGTCACTTCCTCGCATTTGATGAAGTCATCCTCGACGTTGCCT
>CALJUA010000021.1 GCA_937975715.1 uncultured Candidatus Planktophila sp. | reverse complement strand
GCCCAATTCGTCTTGTCTTTGCAGATAAGAGCGTCTGGGCAAAGAACCTTGATGCCTGGAACTGGTCACTGGCTTCTATCTCTGCAAAGTAATTTCATGTCCCCAGAGAAAGCAAATCAGCAACTTCGCGCTATTGCGAAGTTTCAAGTAACGAAGAGCCAATACGTCTTGGCCTTCGT
Organism: uncultured Candidatus Planktophila sp.; assembly: GCA_937975715.1. Classification (GTDB taxonomy): domain Bacteria; phylum Actinomycetota; class Actinomycetes; order Nanopelagicales; family Nanopelagicaceae; genus Planktophila. Next base: position 1,892 of record CALJUA010000021.1, on the reverse strand, counting down.
TGCGCTGATTGCAATCTTGGGGCTTGGCTTTTCTTCAATCATCTCCTCTAACTCCACCGAGAAGCAGGCGAAGATCCTCAGCAATGTTGAGACCCCCGCAGCCTCGATTATCTTTACCCAGCGCGAAACACTGGTTTATGCCACTCGTTTGGCACAGTGGGCTAACGGTGGAACTGCACGCCGCAATGTGCAGATTGCTCGCAATCTACTGGCCCAACGCCTTGCTGTGATTGATACCAGTGGTCGCTCTATGGGAAGTCGAGCAAAGCCAAGTTATTGGGAAGTTCTCAAACAATCAGATGAAATTGTTGCATCTGCTCCTGTAGGTATTTTGCCGGAATCGCTTCACTTAAAATATAACAGAGCTGTATCCCCGATTATTGATGAGATTCTTGCTGAAGCTCGTCGACTTGTAGTCTCCTACCAACGTTCGGTGGATCAAGAGATGATCTTGGCATCTCAGCGAACAGCCAATCGCGATAGATTAAATCTGCTCTTCTTTTATGTGTTTTTAATTGCCGGCGGACCCTTCCTCTTCTTTAACGTCAGAACTAATTTCAGAAATTACCGACTTGCTCGAGTTGCACTTGGTGCAGAACAGAAGCGACTCGATGAGACAATTGCAGAGCTCAAGCGCACTCAATCTACGGTTGTGGAACTTCAAGACCTCAACCTTGCCAAGAACGCATTTATCTCAACTGTTAACCATGAGCTTCGTACACCGCTGACTTCGATAATTGGATACCTCGACGTTATTAGAGATGAGAAGCTGGCAGAATCTATCCCTGATCTTGCGATGTATCTCGATGTTTTGGATCGTAACGCGCAGATTCTCTTGCACCTCGTCGAGAGCATGCTCTCACTCAGTAAGATTGATGCCGCAGCTGGTAAGTTATCTGAAGTGAAAGTCTCTGTTAACGAAGTAGTCGACAACGCTATCTTCATTATGAAACCAGCTACAGAAAAGTCCGATATTAAAGTTGTCTTCACCGCTGAGGATGAACTATTCGTTTCAGGTGATGCAGGTCAGCTCAACCAGGTCTATATCAATTTGCTCGGCAACGCTGTTAAGTTCAGTCCTGCTCACTCTTCAATATTGATTCACTTAGACCGCAGCAAGGATCTCAACGGACGCGAACATGCCCGAGTCACAGTGACAGACCATGGAATCGGGATTCCTCAAGAAGATATCGACCACCTCTTCACCCGCTTTTTCCGGGCGAAAAACGCTGATTCTGGCCAATATCCGGGCACTGGACTGGGTCTATCGATCGTGCAACAGGTTGTCACTCGTCATGGTGGAGTTGTTCATGTCGATTCAGCGGTCGGAATCGGAACAACATTTACCGTTGAAATTCCTCTCTTCCTCACAGCTGAAGAGAGGATTATTTTGGATCGCCGAAATGATGTTTTAGCCCGCGCTATCTCATCTCTTGAAAAATCGACTCCAGAGACAATCAAGGCGATAAGCCACGAAGTCGGTGGTGCTATCGGTTTCTATGGATTTGAAGAAATCGGTTCTCAAATCCTTAGCTACTCTCGCTCACTTACCGAAGAAGTAGCTCTCCATGAATTCACAGCAGATAAGGCAAGATTATTGAGATTGATGAATGATGAACTCGAAAGAATCAGTGGGGGCAAAATGGCTAAAGACCAAATCCTGGTTGTTGACGACAACGAAGATATTCGTTTCTTCGTTCGTACAGCACTCACCCCAGAAGGCTTTGATGTTATTGAGGCTGCCGACGGAGCCCAAGCCTTAGAGCTCTTCCGCAAACAAGAACCAGCGGTAATCATCCTTGATCTCTCTATTGGTCAGCCAGATGGCTTTGAAGTCTGCCGCGAGATTCGTAAAGTTTCCACTGTTCCCATCATCATGTTGACTAGCCACG
>CALJUA010000020.1 GCA_937975715.1 uncultured Candidatus Planktophila sp. | reverse complement strand
GTTGCGAGTTGAGCTTCAATCTTCTTAGCAACTGAAGCATCTGCTGAACCGATGATGCGTGCCGCGAGGATTCCAGCATTCTTTGCATTATCAATACCGACTGTTGCAACAGGAATTCCACCTGGCATCTGCACGATTGAAAGCAATGAATCCATGCCTTCAAGGTTCTTGAGAGAGACGGGAACGCCAATAACAGGAAGTGTTGTAAGTGATGCGACCATCCCTGGAAGATGAGCTGCGCCGCCTGCGCCAGCGATAATTACTTTGTAGCCCTTAGGTGCAGCGGTCTTTGCGAAATCAACCATCTCTTCTGGCATGCGGTGCGCTGAGACAACATCTGCGGTGTAAGTGATTCCAAAGGAATCAAGAGCCTTTGCAGCCTCTTCCATTACGGGCCAATCAGAATCTGATCCCATGATGATTGCAACGTCACTCATCGATCACTCCGCTCATGTAGTCGCGTGCATGCTGCACTTCTTGGGTTAAGTGTAGAAGGTCATCGCCACATGCTGTGACGTGGCCAATCTTGCGCCCCTTGCGTACTTCCTTCTTATATTGATGGAAGTGAAGGCTTGGCGTGCGTGCCATGAGATGAAGATAAGGTCGATACATATCGGTTTTATCACCACCGAGAACATTTCCCATCACTGCAAATGGATGATTCATCGCAGGGCTGCCGAGAGGCAAATCTAAGATTGCACGGAGGTGCTGCTCGAATTGCGATGTAACAGATCCTTCAATAGACCAGTGGCCAGAATTATGTGGGCGCATTGCAAGTTCATTGATAAAGATTTCTTCGCCTTTGATAAACATTTCAACTGCCATCACGCCGACAACACCAACAGTCTGTGCAATCTCTAGTGCAATCTTCTGAGCTTGCTCTGCAACTGCAGGAGAAATCTTCTGTGCAGGGGTAATAGTCAGAGTGCAGATGCCATCTTCTTGAACAGTCTCAACCGGCGCCCATGATGTTGCTTGGCCATGTGGTGATCGAGCAACCATGACTGAAATCTCTGTATCGAATTCAATGAGCTCTTCAATTAAGAGCGGAGATGTATGGCTGAGAATCTCTTGGAGTTCTACCTGGTTCTTAATCTTCCACACGCCGCGGCCGTCATAGCCCCCGCTAATTGCCTTTGCGATAACTGGAAAATCTTTTACTGCTGATGGTTCTGTAATTACTTGTGAGCGTGGAGCTGGAAAGGCTGCGAGCTTTTCGCGCATCGCGGCTTTATCTTGTGAGTAAATAAAAGCTGATGAAGGCGGATAGACCTTGATGCCTTCTGCTTCTAAACCTTTGATTACCGAAAGCGGAATGAGTTCATGCTCGAAAGTGACTACATCAACTTTGCGAGCGAAATCGAGCACCTGTGAAAGATTGGTGTAATCGCCGACAACATGGTGAGTGATCTGAGCGCCCGAGTCATTGCCATCTTGAGCAAAGAGGAGAAGGTCGATTCCTAAAGCAGTAGCTGGTGCAACCATCATTCGAGCAAGCTGGCCAGCGCCTATGACGCCGACAGTTGGGAAGCGATTGCTCACCGGCTTATCGTAGATGAACGACATCTCCCACTGTTACTTCTTTACCGTTGGCGAGCATGAGGGCTCCAGTATCTGAGATGTCTACCGCCTTGGACTCGATTACTTCACCGCCAGGAATCGTGAC
>CALJUA010000019.1 GCA_937975715.1 uncultured Candidatus Planktophila sp. | reverse complement strand
GCTGGACAGCGAATTACGTGCATTGGATTCGGTCCACGACCAGACCTTGCGATCGTTATTCCATTCGATGACGACCGAAGAACGTCTGGCTGCTATTGGCCAACTCGGCAGGATGAACGTGCTTGCTGGAATCTTGTCCGGGAAGTTCTTGAAGATGGAAGGATTCGCAAGTTGTTCCAAAACGGAGCCTACGACATCGCCTTCCTGCTCCGAGCCTACGGGATAAAGACGGTTGGAGCGGAGGAAGATACGATGCTGCTGAGCCACGCGCTCCAACCAGAATCGTTGAAAGGCCTAGGCTACCTCGGCTCGATCTATTCCGATGAAGGTAGCTGGAAGGGTATGCGGAAGAAAGCTGAGACGATTAAGAAGGATAATTGAGATGAGCGCAGGTCGAATAGTCTCAGCAATAGCTGACCGTGGATACATTTTAATATTCACAGAATATGGAACAATATTACGAATGCGATTTGATGAAATGACACAGCAATACACGGTCGAAAAACTTATGACTCTTAGAGAAGACTAATGAAAATCATCCGCACTCACGAAACCGACCCCGAATCCTACACTCCATTCGAACGGGACATGATTTACAACGGCCTCGATGTCTGCGTCACTCGCGATTGCCTCGACGCCATGCTCCCGCAACTCGATGAACACACGGAGCGCACCTATGCCTTCTCCAAAGCTCTCCAAGGACCAACCCTTGAAATGCGAATCCGCGGAGTCTTGGTGGATCAAGCTCGCAAGGCTGAAGTCATCGATGAATATTTCGAGATTATGGAAACCCTCGAAGCCCAACTCAACCGAATCGTCTTCGACGGCGTCGGGCTCCCAAGCTTCAACTGGCGTTCCCACCGGGATTTGCATCGACTCTTTTACGACACCTTCGGGCTTCCGCCAGTTCGTAAAGGAGGCCGACCAACAACTGACCGGGGAGCCAGAGAGAAGCTTGGCATCTACCCTATCGCAGATCAAATCATCAAGCATATTAACACACTCACAGAACTTGGCGATAAAATCAGCGTACTTAAGACAGACCTTGATGCTGATGGAAGAATACGTACGAGTTATAATATCGCTGGCACTTCAACTGGACGATTCTCCTCTTCCTTCTCGGAATTTGGTACTGGAGGAAATCTTCAGAACATTGAAGAATCTCTCCGCAGCATCTTCATCTCTGACCACGGATATAAATTCGCTAAGTGCGATGCTAAATCCGGAGAATCCTTCGCAGTCGGCGCAATAGAATGGAACCTGTTTCATGATGGACGATACCTTGATGCGTGTGAGTCTGGTGATCCTCATACTGCTGTGGCTCGTATTATGTGGCCTGATCTACCTTGGACAGGTGATCTTAAAAGAGATAAGCATATCGCAGAAAGCCCTTATTACAGACATTACACATATCGATTCATGTGCAAAAAACTTGGCCACGGAAGTAACTACGGTGGTAAACCAAATACTTTATCCGAACAAGCCAAAGTAGAACTCGACGTAGTCAAACGCTTTCAACCCGCTTACTTCTCTGCCTTCCCCGCACACCTTCTCTGGCAAGACTACGTCGACAACACCCTTCGCAAAAACGGCTACCTCATCTCCCTTCTAGGCCGCAAACGCTGGTTCTTCGGCCGACGCAATGATCCCTCGACCCTTCGTGAAGCTATCGCCTACGACCCCCAGTCATCCCTCGCCGACATCGTCAACACCGCAATGCTCAACATCTGGCGCCAAGGCATCGCTATCATCATGATGCATGACCACGACGCGCTAACCTTTATGTACCCGGAGAAGGA
>CALJUA010000018.1 GCA_937975715.1 uncultured Candidatus Planktophila sp. | reverse complement strand
AGCGACTTTTGATTCATCTGCAGGATGGTAGCCAGTTCGGCCTGGCTCATCCGAAGGGCTGTGCGTATTGTGCGGATCCAGCCGGTGGGAGGTTGAGGAAGCTTGATGGCTTTGAGGGCAGAGGTCTTCTCGTCGAGGAGAATCTGATCTTCGATGTAACGGGCCATGGGGAATCCTTTCCTGTCGGGCTGAGGATTCTAAGGTACTACAACGCCTTAAGATAATGCAAGTTAAGGTGTTTTAATGCCTTAAAGAATCCAGTGAAACTCTTTTCCTTACTTCGATTTGAAGGCTAAGTGGTCACGTTGGGTCGGGCTGATCATTGACAAAAACTTTTGGGTGAGTATTATTTTATATACCTAATAAGTAAATGAAATTGGAGTAAATTGAAACTTCTCTTTCAGAATCAAAACCTGCATAACTTGGTGATGAGCAAAGAAAAACTGAAAAAGCGATTTGGTGATATGTGTGCGAAGAAAGTAGGGATGAGAATCTCGGACTTAATCGCAGCCGAGAATTTTGGGATGCTTAAGGAGCTACCTGGCGGTTGGCATCCACTTGATGGAAAGCGTAAAGGTGAATGGGCAGCAGACGTACATGGTGGAATGCGGCTTGTTGTCGAGCCGCACGGAGAATTGGTCGATCCGGCAAAAAGGCACATTGAATTTATATCTGTAAAAGAAGTATTGATTGTGAGTATCGAAAATTATCACTAAAGGGGGACTGAAATGACTATTGCGCAGACGCTTGAGCCTGACTATTTCTTCGGTCCTGGAGACACCCTTCAAGAATGGCTTGATGAAAATTCTATGAGTCAAGCAGAACTCGCGCTGAGACTAAATTTGAGCACGAAGGCCCTCAACCAAATTATTAAGGTTGGTGCACCACTCTCTCAGGAGACTGCTTTAAAACTGGAGACTGTCACAAAGGTGCCAGCACAATTTTGGAATGCCAAGGAGGCAATTTTTCAAGAAAGGAAGCTAAGGCTTCTTGAACAAAATATTGCACGAGAAAACTTGAAATTACTTAAAGAGATTCCGGTTGGAGAGTTGCGTAAACGTGGAGTGATTACAGCTGCGCTTCGAGATCAGTATGCAATCTATAGCCAAGTGATTGGATTCTTTCAAGTTGCAGATGCAAAGGCATGGTTTGCTACTTGGGGCAACCATTCTCTTGCTTTCAGAAAATCTAAAGTTCATGCAACCAAAGTTGGCCCGCTTGCTTCTTGGCTTCGACTCGGCGAGATTGAGGCGGCCAAACAGGAGGTTGGGAGCTTCAACGCAACCTTACTAAGGCAGGAGTTGCCGAAAATTAAGGCGCTCATTGGTGAACGAAATCCAAATGTGTTTCTGGGACAGATACGAGAAATACTTAATCAGGCAGGTGTTCGATTTGTAGTAATTCCTGAAATTCCCGGAACATCTTGTTCTGGAGTGACTCGTTGGGTATCCGGCATTCCAACAATTCAACTTTCGTTAAGACATAAGACTGACGATCAATTGTGGTTTACGATCTTTCATGAAATTGGTCATGTCCTCGACCCAGCCAAAAAATCTATGGACATTAGCACTCGGGATAAAATTGTTGTTGTCGACGAACGTGTTAAGGAACGCGAAGCTGAAGCTGATAAATTTGCAGCCGAAATGTTAATTCCAAGTCGATTTGAAAGATTTCTTCACGGAGTTACTAATTCCCAAGAAATTACAAAATTTGCTGAAGTGCATGGTGTCACTCCTGGGATTGTGGTAGGGCGAATGCAATATATAAATCTAATTGATTATTCAAAGTTTAATACATTGAAGGTTCGTTACAAGTTTAATAGTAATTAAAATTGGGATAGAACTTTCTCCAGACTGAATTCGCATGCTGGGAAATGTATTGCCATTCTGGAAATGTTGTGTTAAGTTATCACTAAACACACGGATTTCCGAGAAGGTCGGTGTACAAGATGAATCTCACTGAATATGTTAAGCAGATACCCGATGGGCAGAGAATGCTTGCATCCTCGCGATTTCGTCGTGAAGTATTGATAATGCTTGATGATGCGCTTGAGAAGTCGGGTCTATCGCAGTCAGAGCTTGCACTGCGGTTGGGGCTTACTCGCAGCGCTGTCTCACAGGTATTTAGTGGTGATGGAAATCTACGTGCGGAAACAATTTCAGATTACTTATTTGCAATGGGCTTTCAAGTTGAGATGAAGTTGGTTTCGAAGCGCTAGAACAAACTCTCTGCACTTGCCTCAAGTGAGTACTTCGACGTAAATCCGATCGCGTTCTTGATAAGCGACACATCCGCACATAAGAACGCTGGATCTCCAGCACGGCGATCCTTTTCTTCTGCCACTACCTGAGGCTTACCTGCTGCAGCACAAACAAGCTTGATAACTTCACGGACAGAGCCTCCGCG
>CALJUA010000017.1 GCA_937975715.1 uncultured Candidatus Planktophila sp. | reverse complement strand
TTGTCCATACAACACCAGATTTCTCTAAGTGTTGCCCCGATTCCTAGAACCTAAGCAATGACCGGGGCTTTTCTTATTTAGAACTACTTATGCATCTTTTGCTTGTGCCTTGAGGGCACGAGCTAGAGCATCGCGCTGTTCGGAGACGATACGTCGAAGACCGTTTGGTGCATCTTTTCCAGCACCTGACAACCAACCTTCAACCTTCTTCATCGTGGCATCTGATACTTGATATGAAGGGAATGCAAGAAGTGCAATATTGCTTGCAAACTCATATGTATGAGATGTCCAGTAGTCAAGGATGAGATCGAAATACTTATCCGCATATGGTGCAGTGAGCTCGCGCTGTCCTGGGCGGTTGAAGCCCTGAATAGTCTGAATCTGGATGTGGTTTGAGATGTCCTTCGTTGTTGCAAGCTCCCAGGCAGCAGCCTTGACTGCAGCATCTGCTCCAACTGCACGACCGAACGCTGCAGCCTTTTCACCATCGGCGCTCTTATCGTTTGCAAGCTCTGCTTCAACTTCAGCGACTGTTGCAGCACCGCGCTCGACCAATGAATTAAGGAGTGTCCAGCGAAGATTTGCATCAACAGTGACACCTGCAACCTTGCCATCGAGTATGTCGCGCACCTTTGAAACCTGTGCAGGTGACTTTGCACTTGCCGCAAAGCTGCGCACATACTGAAGCTGCATATCGCTTCCTGCCGCTGCACCATCAAGAAGCTTCTCGATGCCATCGGCCAAGATTGTGCGGAGCGCATCACGGTTCTTATCAGCTGCATAGAGCTCGACAGCTGTTCCGAGCTGCAACATCTGAGTAGCAACAACGGCAACATCGGTCTCTGATGCAAGCGCATTGAGAACCATTGGTACGTAATCACTTGCAGCGAGTTCGCCATCACGAGTCATATCCCAGACCGCTGACCAGGCAAGTGCACGGGTCAATGAATCCTCGATATTTCCGAGGTGGCTCTTGAGAGTTGCGATGGAGTGATCATCAAAGCGGAGCTTTCCGTATGAGAGGTCGCCATCGTTGAGAACAACGAGATCTGCAAGCTTTTCGCCGGCAAGTTCAGGAACCACAGTTGTTGCACCGGCAACATCGAGTTCAACGCGCTTGCGACGAACAACCTTGCCGCCTGCGATGTCATAGAGACCGACTGCCATACGGTGTGGGCGAAGTTCTGATGAGCCAGCTGGAACAAGTGGCACTTCCTGCTTAACGGCAACAGATGTGTACTTATCACCATCGATAACAAGCTCTGGTCGCCATGTATTAACGCCAGCTGTCTGTAGCCAGGTAGCAATCCATGGCTTGAGATCGCGACCTGAAGTTGCTTCGAGTTCGACGATTAAGTCATTAAGAGTTGTATTACCCCACGCATGCTTTTCAAAGTACTTCTTCAAGCCAGCGATAAATGCATCGAGACCCACGTATGCAACGAGCTGCTGAAGGACAGATGCTCCCTTTGCGTAGGTGATTCCATCGAAGTTTGTCTTAACGGCTTCGAGGTCATACATATCTACTGCAATTGGGTGAGTAGATGAGAGCTGATCCTGGCGGTATGCCCAGTTCTTGCGCTCTGCATTAAAGACTGTCCATGAGTTTGTGAAACGAGTTGCGTATGCGAGCGTGTGATACGAAGCCCACTCAGCAAATGACTCATTGAGCCATAGGTCATCCCACCATGACATTGTGACGAGGTCACCGAACCACATATGTGCCATCTCGTGAAGGATGACATTTGCGCGCCAGTTGTATTCCTTGTCGGTGACCTTTGAGCGGAAGACAAAGTAGTTCTCTGCGAATGTCACGCAACCAGCGTTCTCCATTGCGCCGGCATTGAATTCTGCAACTGCAATCTGATCGTACTTATCGAATGGATAAGCAAGACCGAAGTCCTTTTCAAATGCTGCAAAGCCGCGACGTGTAATGTCGAAGAGTTCTTCTGCATCCATGTGCTCTGCAAGTGACTTGCGGCAGTAGAGACCCAGTGGAACAACCTTTGCACCCTTGTATTCGCTCTCGACCTTGAAGTAAGGACCTGCAACAAGCGCTGTCAGGTAGGTAGAGATGCGAGGAGTGGTAGTGAATGTCCACTTCTTGTTACCTGCAACATCATCCTTTGATGCAACCGGGTTATTTGAAATTACTTCCCAGTGACCAGGAACTGTTGCAGAGATTGCAAATGTTGCCTTGAGGTCTGGCTGGTCGAAGCACACAAATGTACGACGAGCGTCTGGAACTTCGTGCTGGGTGTAGAGGTAGACCTCTCCGTCAGCAGGATCCTGGAAGCGGTGGAGACCTTCGCCTGAATTTGAGTAGATGCCTTCGAATTCGACGTAGAGCTCGTTGCTCGCTGCAAGTGGTGGAAGGAATATTGATTCGCCATCAAACTTTGGATCGAATGCCTGACCATTGAGTTCGGCCTTGATAACTGACTTGCCGACTGCATCGATAAAAGTTGTTGCGCCTGGCTTGAGACCATCGAACTTAACACGAGTCTTGACGATGAAGTTCTCAGCTCCAACGGTGAGATCAAGATCTACATCGTATGAATGGACCTTGACGAGCTGTGAACGTTCTTGCGCTTCTGCACGTGTGAGATTTACTCCTGGCACGGTTTACTCCTTATAGATGGTCTGCGTGGATGAAGAGAGCCTAATCGAACCATAAGATTCTCGCTATGGAAGAGCCTACAGTTCGCAGTTATCGCATCCGCGGCTCTCGTATTACAGGTCCTCAGCAAGCAGCCCTCGATAAGCATTGGGGCTCTTATGGAATCGAAGCCAGCAATCAGGTTTTAGATTTTGCAAGGCTTTTTCCAGATTCCAAGGAGGTCATCCTTGAGATCGGATTTGGCATGGGGGAGGCGACTGCTCTTATTGGCCAAGCTTTTCCTGAAAAAGGATTTCTAGCCGTCGATGTTCACCGTCCAGGTGTTGGCAAGCTATTTCTCTTAATTCATGAATACGGTTTGAAGAACCTTCGCGTTATTCAAGGTGATGCACATTTAATTATGCACAACATGATTGCTGATCAATCACTTGATGGCGTGCACTTGTTCTTCCCGGATCCGTGGCAGAAGAAGAAGCACCATAAACGCCGCATCGTGAATGCTAATTTCCTGGCACAGGTTCATTCCAAGTTAAAGCCGGGTGGATTTATTCATATCGCCACCGACTGGGTTCCGTATGCTGAATGGATCGAAGAGGTCTTTGCTGCATCAACTTTATTTACTGGAGGAAAAGTTGCACGCCCTGATTGGCGTCCAGAGACTCGTTTTGAAGGTCAGGGAATTACCAAAGATCATCAAGTCAACGACTTTAGATATTTTAAAAACTAGCAGCAGGTATCTTCGAAGCTAGCAATCTTGCCGATGCGACGTGCATGGCGCTCGTCACCAGGAAATGGCGTAGCGATAAATGCATCGATAAAGTCTTTTACTTCTTGCGCAGAATGTTGGCGCTGACCTACTGAAATAACATTGGCATTGTTATGTTCGCGAGCAAGTTTTGCGGTCTCGATGCTCCAGACGAGCGCTGCGCGGATTCCCTTCACCTTGTTGGCTGCAATTTGTTCGCCATTACCTGAGCCACCCAAGACGATTCCGATTGAGGTTGCATCTTTGGCAACCGCCTGAGCTGTCGGGATGCAGAAGTCTGGGTAATCATCGAGGGCATCGAATTCATATGGCCCATGATCAGTGACGTCATGTCCACCAGCAACGAGGTGATGGATGAGTTCATTCTTAAACTCAAGGCCCGCGTGATCGCTACCGATGTGAATGCGCATGCGCAATTTAATCATGGCGCACCTTCGAGAAAACGAAAACCCGCCAAGTGAATTGCTCACCTGGCGGGTTTTCGACCCAATGGAGGAACTATATGAAGCGTTTTATGCTGTTGCTGAAGTTGTTGTGGTTGGAGTTGGAATTGTTGGAGCGCCAGAGTTGCCGCCCATCATTCCGCGACCCATTCCACCGTGTCCGCGACCACCCTTACCACCGCGACCTTCACGATCGCCCTTCATGCCACCTGCTGGAGCAGTTGCATTCACCATGTCAGTCACATGAGCAGTGAGATTTGCCTTCAGCGTTGTTGCCTGTGTAGCAGTCAACTTTCCAGCTGCTACAGCTGCATCAATTTCCTTTGTTTCATCAGCAACAAGTGCTGCGATCAAAGCATCCTTCTTTGCGCCCGCGATAGTTGCAAGAGAATCTCCAGCCTTAAGGCGTGTGAGAACTGTTGTCGTATCAAGTCCTAGTGTCGATGCAATAACAGTGAGGTGATTGCCAAAAGGTCCACCTAATCCGCCCTTTGGACCCATTGCTGGACGATCAGCATCGCGAGCTGCATCTGCTGCAGCGTGTGCCGCAATGATTGCATCAGCCTGTGACTGAGTGATTGTTCCCTTAGCTACAAGTCCTGAAAGGATTGATGCCAGTTCTTCACCACGACCAAGTTTGCCGGCAGCAGCCTGGTTAGCAATCGTTGTAATCGTTGTCTTTGAAACATGTGTTGCCTTTGTTGCTGCGCCTGCTGCACCGAAGGTGCCGGCAGTCAAAGCAACTGTTGTAATCGCTACTGCGAATACCTTTTTCTTTGATGACATTTGCATGTCTCCTGTCCCTAGTAGTCGAGCTCCGCGCGCCTTTCGGCCTTCGAATCTCTGTCAGCCCCGTGTTGCTGACTTAGGAGTAATTAACACCCCGATGCTCAGAAAGGTAGCCGGATAACCTGAGGGCACCATGTGAATCCTTAGGGCCATCCTGTGAAGTACTGAGCGTGTAGTTGGCCATTTCTGTGAGCCTGATGTGGGGGAGTCCTGATTACTTTGGGTAAACCTGAACTTTCAGACTATTTCTCCGCAGAACCTGACAAAGGAGAGCTTTTCTCATGACGTATAGCAAGCCGCTGGCGGCGGTGGTAGCAGTATTGATGGCGACATTTTCATCCTTCCCCTATGCAAATGGCGCAGGCAGATCAACCACAGCAGTTGTTAACACAATCCTCAATGGAAAAGGTGCACCAAAGAGTTCATTAGGCATTGATGGGGATTTCTATATTGATGTAAGAAGTTTGTTGATCTATGGACCAAAGGCAAAAGGCAAGTGGCCGACTCCGCAGAACATTCAAGGTCCTACTGGACCTTCTGGCAACGATGGAAAGAATGGCGCAGATGGAAAAGCGATTTCAACTGCGAATGTAAATACTGTTGTTGGTCCGCAAGGACCTCAAGGTCCAACTGGTCCTGCTGGACCGCAGGGAGAGAAAGGTGAGGCAGGTTTACCTGGTGCAATGGGACCTGCTGGCCCCGCGGGTAGTGCAGGTGCAAGTGGTCCTGCAGGAGCAAATGGATCAACGGGTGCACAAGGTCCAGCAGGTGCAACTGGAGCTACTGGTGCAACTGGCCCCGCTGGTGCAAAGGGAGAAACTGGAACAGTCGGTCCTTCCGAAGTCACAGTCATTGATGTTCCTCAATTTACTCTTGGAACTTCAGTTGGATATACATTCATCGCTTCAAATTCTTTCGGAACACTAAAAGCCAATAGTTCGTATAAATTCGAAATTTATCTTCGCGCTAATTCCAATATTGTCGGATTAGTTTTGGGAGCAGATTTGCTTGCTGCAGGCGGAATACTCAATTTCAGTTACATCCGCGCAGATTTCCGAAACACTAACTACTCAACTTCGCCAGCTTCTTATGGCTTCTTAATCACTGGAACTATTCAGGTTGCAGGTGCCGACTCTTCGTTTGTTGTAAGGGTCATCGATGCTTATGGAGATTCAGGGGCTGCTCCACTTACCTTCTCGGGTAAGGCGTACATCACACTTGTCGGTGCGATTAAGTAGGAATTGAGAAGAAAAGCGTCGAATTCACGCGTAAATAAGTACTGGAGCGGGTGACCGGGATCGAACCGGCACAGCCAGCTTGGAAGGCTGGAACTCTACCATTGAGCTACACCCGCGGGGTGTGAGCGAAAGAGTACAGGGTCGGTAAAGAAAGGTAAAAACTTGCTTTAGACTTCCCCCTGCGCCTTCGGGGCGTAGCGTAGTGGCTAGCGCGCCTGCTTTGGGAGCAGGAGATCGGGAGTTCGAATCTCCCCGCCCCGACCAGTATTACTTGTAGTTCAAAGTTATTGATTAACTTTTTAACTTCAATGCTTTACAAACAATTCAAATCAACAGGAGTAACTTGTGAAGAGCAACGTAGAGACACTTTCACCAACACGTGTAAAGATTTCAGTAGAAGTTGCATTCGAAGAACTCAGCCCATACATCGCAGAAGCATTTAAGAAGCTCGCATCACAGATCAACGTTCCAGGATTCCGTAAGGGCAAAGTTCCTGCAGCCATGGTTGAACAGCGCGTTGGTCGTGCAGCAGTTCTCGATGAGGCAATCAACTCAGCGCTTCCAGAGTTTTACGGACAGGCTGCGCGCGAGCACTCACTTCTCGTTATCGGTCGCCCAGTTGTCGACATTAAGCAGTTCAATGATAACGAGAAGCTCGAATTCACAGTCGAAGTTTCAGTACGTCCAGAGGTAACACTTCCTGACTTCTCAAAGATCACTGTCACAGTTGATAACGCAGAAGTTAAGGAAGAAGATCTCAACGAGCAGATTGACGAACTCCGCGCTCGCTTCGGAACGCTTCACACAGTAGAGCGTGCAACAAAGACAGGTGACTTCGTCACTGTTGATCTCACAGCTCGCATCGATGGCGCAGAAGTTGATGGCGGCAAGGCAAATGACATTTCCTACGAAGTCGGTTCAAACCGCATGATTGATGGCCTGGATGAGGCACTCATTGGAATGTCTGCAGGAGATACAAAGACATTCACAACTCAGCTCGTTGGCCAGAAGGATGACGAGAAGGGTGATGTTGAAATCGCTCTTAAGGTTGTTAAAGAGCGCGAGCTCCCACCAGTTGATGATGCTTTCGCAAAGCTTGCTTCAGAGTTCGACACAATCGCAGAGCTCAAGGCAGATTTCACAGAGCGCCTCACACGTTTGAAGAAGCTAGAACAGGGTGCGCAGGCACGCGACCTTCTCGTTGAGAAGTTGCTCAATGAACTCACAATCGAAGTTCCAGACGATTTGGTGCTTGAAGAAGTTAACAGCCACCTCGAGGGTGAAGGCCGCTTGGAAGATGCTGTTCACCGCGCAGAAGTTGATAAGGAAGTTCGTGACGGCATCAAGTCAGAGTTCCTTCTTGATTCAATCGTGAAGGCTGAAGATGTTCAGATCACTGAAATCGAATTAACTGATTACCTCGTTCGCATGTCGCAGCGTTATGGAATGGGCCCAGAGCAATTCGCTCAGGAGCTCCAGAAGGCTGGACAGATCACACAGGTCATCGCAGAGGTCACTCGCGCTAAGGCGCTTGCATCTGTTCTCGCGCGTATCTCAGTTGTCGATAAGAACGGCACAAAGATTGAACTCGAAGAGCTTCGTACTCCTGCAGCTGCTGCAGCCGAAGCATCTGCTGAATAATCTTTAGCCGATAGCGAACATCTAGGGTTTTGACCCTAATTACCTCCAATTTGGGAAGCATTTTCGCCCTGCCATTGTTAAGGTCACTACATGCATTCGCACCCACATGGGTGCTCACAGTCGGAAGGAAGTACCGTGGATTTAATTAACCCACAGAACAGATCAGCAGCGGAGACACCTCTCGGCTTAGGCGATCAGATTTATAGCCGCCTATTGCGCGAACGAATCATCTTCCTTGCAGGCGAAGTCCGCGATGAGATGGCAAACCAAATCTGCGCGCAGCTACTCCTTCTCTCTGCAGAAGACCCAGAGAAAGATATTTATCTTTACATCAACTCACCTGGCGGATCTGTCTATGCAGGTATGGCGATCTACGACACCATGAACTACATCAAGAACGATGTCGCAACTGTTGCCATGGGAATGGCTGCATCAATGGGCCAGTTCCTTCTCACAGCTGGAACAAAGGGAAAGCGTTACGCAACCCCACATGCTCGCATCTTGATGCACCAGCCTCTTGGTGGAATCGGTGGAACAGCAACTGATATTCGCATCCAGGCAGAACAGATGGCGATTACAAAGCAGACTCTTTCAGAGCTCAATGCAAAGCACACAGGTCAGCCACTTGAGAAGATTCTTATCGATTCAGATCGCGACAACTGGTTCAATGCCAAAGATGCTCTCGAGTACGGATTTATCGATCACATTGCAACAAGCGATGGACAGATTGCTGGAGGTAACAAGTAATGAAGCACATCTCAGATTTCGAAGCTCGTTACGTACTTCCAACAATTGAAGAGAAGACCGCTTATGGTTTCAAGCGCCTTGATCCATATACAAAGTTGTTTGAAGAGCGCATCATCTTCTTGGGTCAGGCAATCGATGACACAGTTGCAAACGATGTAATGGCGCAGCTTCTTACTCTTGAATCAATGGACCCAGATCGGGATATCTCGATCTACATCAACTCACCTGGTGGCTCATTTACAGCGCTTACAGCTATCTATGACACCATGCAGTTCGTTCGCCCTGACATTCAGACAATCTGCTTGGGTCAAGCCGCATCTGCTGCAGCGATCATCCTTGCGGGTGGAACAAAGGGAAAGCGTTACGGCCTCGAGCACTCACGCATTCTGATTCACCAGCCTTCATCCGAGGGTGGGGGACAGGCATCTGATATCGAGATCCAAGCACGCGAGATCATGCGTATGCGCGGACTTCTCGAAACAATGTTGGCAAAGCATTCCAATAAGTCAGTTGAAGAAATCGAAGCCGATATCGAACGCGACAAAATTCTTACTGCAGCTGAAGCCGTCGAGTACGGACTTATTGATAAGGTCATGGCTTCACGAAAGGCCAAGCCTTCCGCGTAATCACCATTAACTAAGAAAGGGCCAGGTGCGATGCTAAAGAAATACTTCGCACCCGGCTCTCTTTTTTCTTATAAGGATTACCGACGCTACTTTTTCTCAGCACTCATCTTTGTGCTTGGCTCATCAGCTTTCCCGATCGCTCTTGCAATCAGCATTCTGGACAATGGCGGAACAGCATCTGATCTCGGATTAATTCTCGCTGCACGTGTGTTGGCAGGAACTCTCTTCATGCTGGTCGGTGGGGTTTGGGCTGACCGATTGCCGCGTAAGTGGGTGATGATCGGTGCTGATTCTTTTCGCGGGGCGCTTGCCCTCATTCTCGTCTTTGTCTCAGCCAATCACATGCCGCTCTGGGCAATTGGCTTGTTAGTTTTTCTCATGGGCCTCGGTGATTCATTCGGTGCACCAGCAGGCTCTGCGATTGTTCCAAGTCTTTTGCCAGATCACTTACTCCCACAAGGAAATGTCGCAAAAGGCATTGTGGCCAAAGTTGGCACCATTGTTGGGCCAGGTGTTGGCGGAATTGCGGTAGCGACAATCGGCGCCGATTACACCTTTGCAGTCACTGCAATCGCCTTCTTTATTGGCACCTCACTTCTCTTTCCAATTAAAGAGAAGCCTCGACAAGAGATTCTTGAAGATAAACCAACCTTCTTCTTCGAGCTCAAAGAGGGCTTTAAGTTGGTCTGGGAGATTAAATGGATTGCAGCCTCAATCGCAATGGCTTCATTCCAATTGATGGTGATTGTCGCAGCAGAGACCGTATTGCTTCCCGTCATCACGCGACGCGAGTTCAATACAAATTCAACATTCGCTATCTCTGCAGCCATGTTCAGTCTTGGCGGAATGATCTCTGCCATTGTTGCAATTAAATTAAAGACAAAGCGCCCAGGACTTCTCGCGATTTCCTGGTGGTCACTTTTTGCCGTTGCGCCATTGGTTCTTGCATTCCCAATCAGTCCTGCCTTTGTCATCGTTGGCTATTTCATAGCTGGCCTCTCGATCGGAGGCTGGGAGGCGTATTGGGTCACTGCAGTGCAGCGTGAAGTTCCTCAAGATATGCAAGGCCGCGTCTTTAGTATCGACATGGTGGGTTCTGGTGGATTGATGCCACTTGGAATGGCGCTTGTCGGACCAGTTGTTGCACTTATGGGGGAGCGCTCATTCTTGCTGTGGGCCATCGCATTCCATGTTCTTGTCTGTTACTTAGTTCTTCTTGTTCCAGGAGTCGCAGAGATGCGCGACCCACGTCGCTCTCGAGATTCCAGTTCACCTATAGGCGAACAAAGTCAGGCTTAATTCGAGCCACATAAACCGCGCACAAAAACTATATTTACGCCCATGTCCACACGAATTGGCGAGGCTAACGACCTCTTGAAGTGCTCCTTCTGCGGCAAGACCCAGAAGCAGGTGAAGAAGCTCATTGCAGGTCCAGGTGTTTATATCTGTGACGAGTGCATCGATCTCTGCAATGAGATCATCGTTGAAGAACTCTCCGAGCAAAACTCACTTGGCCTTGCAGAGCTACCAAAGCCACAAGCAATCTTCGAATTCCTCGATCAGTATGTCATTGGTCAAGACCGTGCAAAGAAGTCTCTCTCTGTCGCTGTCTACAACCACTACAAGCGCGTTCAATCTGGTGAAGGTCGCACAGAAGACGGCATTGAACTCGCAAAGTCGAACATCCTTCTTCTCGGTCCAACTGGTTGCGGCAAGACACTGATGGCACAGACTCTCGCTCGTATGCTCAATGTTCCATTTGCAATCGCAGATGCAACAGCGCTTACTGAGGCAGGTTATGTCGGCGAAGACGTAGAAAACATTTTGCTCAAGCTACTTCAAGCATCTGATTACGATGTAAAGAAAGCAGAGACTGGAATCATCTACATCGATGAAATCGATAAGGTTGCTCGCAAGGCAGAGAACCCATCGATTACTCGCGATGTTTCAGGTGAAGGTGTTCAGCAAGCTCTTCTTAAGATTCTTGAAGGCACTGTTGCATCTGTACCACCACAGGGTGGACGCAAGCACCCACATCAAGAATTTATTCAGATTGATACAACAAACGTTCTATTTATCGTCGGCGGTGCATTTGCGGGTCTCGACAAGATCATCGAATCTCGCAGCGGTTCAGCAGGAGTTGGCTTTAACGCAGAACTGCAAAAGGCAGAAGATAAGAACCGTAAAGATATCTTCGCTGATGTAATGCCAGAAGATTTATTGAAGTTCGGAATGATTCCAGAATTCATTGGACGTCTTCCAGTTATCACTAGCGTTGAAAATCTCGATAAGCCTGCCTTGATGCAGATTCTTACCGAGCCAAAGAACGCTTTGGTAAAGCAGTATCAGAAGCTCTTCAACCTCGACGATGTTGATCTTGAATTCACACCAGAGGCACTCGATGCAGTTGCAGAGCTTGCGCTCTCGCGTGGTACGGGTGCTCGTGGCCTTCGCGCCATTATGGAATCAGTCCTTCTTGGGGTCATGTACGAAGTCCCAAGCCGCACTGATATTGCAAAGGTCATTATCGAAAAGGATTGCATCGACTCTAATGCGCCAGCCACATTGGTAGAGCGCACTGATGAACTCCCAAAGCGTGCATCCCGTCGCGAGAAGAACTCTGAGGAAAAAAGCGCTTAGCCTCTCAAGGTAGACTGCGCTCCATGACGAAGCGCGAACTCGCTCCAACCTTTGTACCTGCTGACATCGAACCACGGATGTACCAGCACTGGGTTGATTCTGGTTACTTCACAGCAGACTCATCATCTCCAAAAGAGCCGTTCACGATTGTTATCCCTCCTCCCAATGTAACCGGCAACCTTCACATCGGTCACGCCCTCGATCAGACTTTGCAAGATTGCCTCACACGTATGAAGCGCATGCAGGGCTATGAAGCTCTCTGGCTTCCAGGTATGGATCACGCAGGTATTGCGACTCAAAATGTTGTTGAAAAACAATTAGCAGCACAAGGACTTACACGTCACGATCTCGGTCGCGAAGAGTTCGTTAAGAAAGTCTGGGAGTGGAAGGCCGAATCCGGCGGACAGATTCTCGGACAGATGAAGCGCCTCGGAGATTCTGTTGACTGGACTCGCGAAGCATTCACAATGAACGAGACTTTGTCACAAGCAGTTCTTACAATTTTCAAGAAGCTCTATGACCAAGAGCTTATCTACCGTGCAGAACGAATCATCAACTGGTGTCCACGTTGCCTCACAGCGCTTTCAGATATTGAAGTAGAACACAGCGACGATGAAGGCGAGCTCGTTTCGATTCGTTATGGCACTGGTGATTCTGAAATCATCGTTGCTACAACTCGTGCAGAGACCATGCTGGGAGATACAGCTGTAGCCGTTCATCCAGATGACGAGCGCTATGCCCACATGATCGGCAAGACAGTTACCGTCCCGTTGATCAATCGCGAGATTCCTGTTGTCGCTGATGCTCACGTTGACCCAGCATTCGGTACCGGTGCAGTAAAGGTAACTCCTGCACACGATCCCAATGACTTTGAAATCGGTCTTCGCCACAATCTCGAAAATCTCGTCATCCTCGATGCTGATGCGAAGGTGGTTAATACCAATAGTGCATTCGACGGCATGGATCGATACGAAGCACGCAAGGCCGTTGTTGAGGCACTTCGTGCAGAAGGTCGCATCGTTGCCGAGAAGCGTCCTTACATTCACGCAGTTGGTCATTGCTCACGTTGCGATACAACGGTCGAGCCACGCCTTTCCAAGCAGTGGTTTGTCAAGGTTGCCCCACTTGCAAAGGCAGCAGGAGATGCTGTTCGCGATGGTCGGGTAAAGATTGAGCCAGAAGAACTTGCACCTCGTTACTTCGAGTGGGTCGATGGAATGCACGACTGGTGTATTTCACGTCAGTTGTGGTGGGGACACCGCATCCCTGTTTGGTATGGGCCAAACGGTGAAGTCATTGTTGTTGGTCCTGGCGAAAGCGCACCAGCAGGTTACGAGCAAGATCCAGATGTTCTCGATACATGGTTCTCATCTGCGCTCTGGCCATTTTCAACTCTCGGCTGGCCAAATAACACAGAAGATTTAAAGAAGTTCTACCCAACCAGCGTTCTTGTTACTGGCTACGACATCTTGTTCTTCTGGGTTGCCCGCATGATGATGTTCGGACTCTTTGCAATGGATGGAGTTCCACCTTTCGGAACTATCGTCTTGCACGGACTTGTGCGCGATCAATTCGGTAAGAAGATGTCAAAGTCCAAGGGCAACGTCGTTGACCCATTGGAATTCATCGATAAGTACGGAGCTGATGCCCTGCGCTTTACCCTGGCCCGTGGTTCAAACCCAGGTAAGGACCAGGCACTGGCAGAAGATTGGATTGCAGGTTCACGCAACTTTGCGACCAAGCTCTGGAACGCCACTCGCTTTGCAATGATGAACGGTGTAACTGTCGAAGGTGACCTCCCACCAGTGTCAGCATTGAATGCAATCGATAAGTGGATCCTCTCCAGGCTCTCAGAGACAACAGCTGAATAC
The DNA here is from genome assembly GCA_937975715.1 of uncultured Candidatus Planktophila sp. Taxonomy (GTDB): domain Bacteria; phylum Actinomycetota; class Actinomycetes; order Nanopelagicales; family Nanopelagicaceae; genus Planktophila. The sequence goes on along the minus strand of CALJUA010000017.1, from coordinate 24,068 downwards.
AGCGAACTTCTCTCAACATATGAATTCGCTCGTGCAAGCGAAGTTATCTACCACTTTGCGTGGGATGACTTGTGCGACTGGTATCTAGAGCTCTCCAAGGAAGCATTTGCATCAGGCAACGCTCAGGCAACGCAGCGCGTATTGGGTTATGTTCTCGATCAGCTCTTCCGCCTGCTTCACCCAGTAATGCCATTTATTACAGAAGAGCTCTGGACAACATTTACTGGCGGCGAGACTCTTATGACGGCTGCCTGGCCGGCCTCAAATTCTTCTCACCTCGATAAGGACTCTGAAGAGCTAATTACACAGCTGCAACGTGTAATTACAGAGGTGCGCCGCTTCCGTAATGACCAAGGTGTTAAGCCAAGTCAGAAGATTCCAGGTCGCTTTATCGCACCTGCCGATGTTGCACAGTATTCATCTGCAATGGCTTTCTTGCTCAAGCTAGAACTCGGAGACTTCACACCAAGTGCTTCAGTTGAAATTGGAAACATCAAGTGCGAGCTCGACTTGTCTGGCGCAGTAGATGTCGAAGCAGAGCGGGCACGTCTTGAGAAAGACCTCGCAACAGCGAAGAAGGATCTTGCTACCGCTGAAGTGAAGTTGAATAACCAAGGCTTCATGGCAAAGGCACCTGAAAGCGTTGTCGCAGAGATTCGCGAACGCCAAGCGGCAACAACTGCAGATATCGAACGCATCACTGCGCAGTTGGCAGCTCTGAAGTAATGACTGCAATTACACCTGACGATCAAGAGCGCATCGACGCAATCGAACAAGCGCTTCTTAAGCGCTGGCCAGAGACTCGTATCGCTCCAACGCTCGAACGCATTGCAGCGCTTGTAGATGCACTTGGTTCACCTCAGCTGACGTATCCAACGATTCATGTTGGCGGTACGAACGGAAAGACCACGACAGCGCGCATGATCGACTCACTTCTCTTTGAGATGGGTCTTCGTACGGGGCGATTTACTTCACCGCACCTCGAGTCATACCTGGAGCGCATCTCTATCAATGGTCAGCCAATTGATCCCAAGGCGATGATCTTTTCGTATAACGACATCGCTGCTTACTTAGATTTCATGGATTCAAAGTTCGATACACCAATCTCATTCTTTGAAGCGATGACAGCGCTGGCTTTTGCCGCATTTGCAGAGCACCCAATTGACGTTGGCGTGATTGAAGTTGGAATGGGCGGCGAGTGGGATGCCACAAACGTTGTCGATGCAGATGTTTCAGTAATAATGCCTATCGATCTCGACCATACCGAGTACCTCGGCAGCACAATCTCGGAGATCGCAAAGACCAAGGCTGGCATTATTAAAGAGGGTGGTTTCGTAGTCCTTGCTCAACAACAGCCAGAGGCAGCAGTTGAGCTTTTGAAGAAGGCCGCTGAAGTCGGCGCAGATATTGCTCGCGAGGGCGTCGAATACGTCATCGAATCTCGCGCAGTTGCAGTCGGTGGCCAAGTCCTTACTATCAAGACTCCAAAGGATACTTACGAAGAAATCTTCTTACCCTTACATGGCAAGCACCAAGCATCTAACGCAGCGGCAGCTCTTGTTGCGGTCGAAGCATTCTTTGGAGATCAAGAACTTGATTACGAAGCGGTCTTAGCAGGTTTTGCCAATGTGCAATCACCGGGCCGTTGCGAAGTTCTGCATCGCGACCCAACAATCATTATTGATGCAGCCCACAATCCCCATGGAGCAAAAGCAATCACTGAGACAATTCAAAATGAATTCACATTTGATGAGGTCATCGGTGTAGTTGCTGCGATGGGGGATAAGGACGTGCAAGGTGCTCTCGTCGAATTCGAGAAAGTCATGGACTCAATCATCGTGACCAAGAATTCTTCTTCGCGTTCAATGCCAGTCGCTGAGATTGAAAAGATTGCAAGATCTATCTTTGGTGCCGATCGTGTCTTCGCTGCAGATAATCTTGAAGAGGCAATTGAGAAGGCCATAAGGGATTCAGTACGCCCTCTCAGTGAAGACACACTTGGAATCCTGATTACCGGGTCTGTTGTTACAGTCGGTGAAGCACGCACCATAGTTCGCAAGCGCTTTGCAAAGGAAGGCGCATAATGCGCATTCTCGGTTCAGCAGTTCTCGTGATGGAAGCGCTCGTCATGGGATTTGCAGTGTTGATTGCAAAAGATCACCATGGCTCTTCAGCGATAATTGCCGGGCTCGTTCTTGCACTTCTCTTTCTCTTGACTCCAGGAATCCTCAAGAAGAAGAGTGGCTGGATTCTCGGCTCGCTCTTGCAGATTCTGATAATTGCCTATGCCTTGATTGTGCCTTCGATGATATTCATCGGCCTGATCAATGCTGGCCTTTGGATTGCCGCCATTGTTGTGGGTCGAAAGGGTGAGGCCGCCCGTGCCGCCCTTCTGGCTCAGGCTGAAAATCCTGGTGGTGTGGGGCACCCCTAACCCCCAATAGAATGGGCGAGTGAGCACTTTAGAAAAGACACTTGTCCTCGTTAAGCCAGATGGCGTAGCTCGTGGTTTGGTCGGCGAAATTATCGGCCGCATCGAACGTAAGGGTTACTCAGTCACACAGTTGCGCATGCTTCAGGCAGATCGCGCACTTCTAGAACAGCACTACGCAGAACATCAAGGTAAGCCATTCTTCGAACCACTCGTTGAGTTCATGTTGTCTGGTCCAATTGTTGCTCTCGTTGTTGAGGGCTATCGCGTCATCGAAGGTTTCCGCAACATTGCAGGAACAACAGACCCAACAGTTGCAGCACCAGGCACAATCCGCGGCGATCTCGCACGCGATGCTGGCACAAAGGTCACACAGAATCTCGTTCATGGTTCAGATTCACCAGAATCTGCTGCGCGTGAAATAGCTATCTTCTTTGGAGGTAAGTAATGTCAAGCAAGATGTCTTTTATCGGTCGCGATATGGCGGTCGATCTCGGTACTGCTAACACGCTTGTCTATGTTCGCGGTCGTGGCATCGTTCTTAACGAGCCTTCAGTAGTTGCAGTTAACCAAGACACTGGCGGAATCCTCGCAGTTGGAATCGAAGCTAAGAAGATGATTGGCCGTACACCGGGCAACATCGTTGCAATCCGTCCACTGAAAGATGGCGTTATTGCAGACTTCGACACAACAGAGCGCATGCTCCGTTACTTTATTCAGAAGGTGCACAAGCGCAGCTACCTGGCTAAGCCACGTATCGTCGTTTGCGTTCCATCAGGTATCACTGGTGTAGAACAGCGTGCAGTTAAAGATGCTGGCTATGCAGCAGGTGCTCGCAAGGTTTACATCATCGAAGAGCCAATGGCAGCAGCAATTGGTGCAGGTCTTCCAATTCACGAGCCAACAGGAAACATGGTCGTTGATATCGGAGGCGGAACAACAGAGGTTGCAGTGATTTCACTCGGTGGAATCGTGACAGCTCTCTCAATCCGCGTCGGTGGAGATGAGCTCGATCAGTCGATTATTAACTGGGTAAAGCGCGAATATTCACTCCTTTTGGGTGAGCGCACAGCTGAAGAGATCAAGATGGCTATCGGTTCTGCATTCCCACTTCAGGGCGAGAACGACGCAGAGATTCGTGGTCGCGATCTTGCAACAGGACTTCCAAAGACAATCGTTGTGACAGCAGCAGAGATTCGCAAGGCACTTGAAGAGCCTGTCAATGCAATCGTTAACGCTGTTAAAGGAACTCTCGATAAGTGCCCACCAGAGCTTTCTTCAGATCTTATGGATCGTGGAATCGTTCTTACAGGTGGAGGAGCTCTCCTTAAGGGACTCGATGAGCGCCTTCGTCGCGAAACCGGAATGCCAATTCACATTGCAGACCGTCCACTCGATGCAGTCGTTGAAGGATCCGGTAAGTGCATTGAAGAATTCGAAGCCCTTGAAAAGGTTTTGATTTCCGAGCCACGTCGCTAAAGGTCTTTAACCCGTGCGTTATGGTGGCGACAATCGTGGTCGCTTACTGCTGATCGTATTAATTGTTACATCGCTCTTTTTGATCACTCTTGATCTTCGCGGTGTGCAGGTAATCGATGGCGTTCGCACAGGTACACAAACTGCCCTGACTCCAGTTCAGCGTGCAGGCTCATGGGTTGTCTCACCGTTTCGCAACTTCTTATCTGACGTCACTCACCTTGGTCGCACTCGCAACCAGATCGAGAAACTGAAGGCAGATAATGATGCGCTTCGTTTAGCGCTTCTCAATCGCAAAGTTGCTGATGCAGAGTTGAAGCAATTGAAGAACGTTCTCGATCTTGCCGGCAACGGTGGATTTAAAGTTGTTGGTGCAAAGGTGATCTCACAAGGCGCAAGTACTTCCTTTACGCAGACACTCACCATTGATGCTGGAAGCAAGTCAGGTATTTACACAAACATGACCGTTATCTCTGGCTTCGGTTTGGTTGGTGTGGTCAAGATTGCATATGCCAATAGCGCAGTGGTGCAGTTGGCATCTGATCCGGCATTCCGTGTCGGTGCACGCATTGCAGGAACACAACAAATTGGAATTCTCAGCGGCCAAGGCACTCGAAAGGGCGTGCTACAGCTTCTCGATAACACCACCGAAGTAAAGGTGGGGGATGCAATTCTTGCTCGCGGCAGCAACAATGGCCGCCCATTTGTACCGGGTGTTCCTATCGGTGAAGTAACAGCAGTAGATAACTCTGCAGGCGCCGTCACACAGACAGCTGATGTGAAGTTCTATACCAACTTTTCAACTCTCGGCGTTGTTGCAGTTGTTGTCTCAGCGCCGTCGGCTGATCCTCGTGACGCTCTGGTGCCAGCTAAGCCACGACCAACACCGATTCCTACTGTGACTGTTACAGCCACTCCCAGCGCATCACCTTCAACTAAGGGCTAGCCAGCCATGATTTCGCGCAGATTTCTCTTCTCCTTCCCAATCTTCCTGGTTGTCTACTTGTTGCAAGAAGGATTCGTCACACAGATGCGGCTTCCTGCAGGTGGTTTCTCACTGATTCTTATCTTTACTCTCGCATGGGCCTCGATGAGCACACCAGAGATTGGTGCGCTGACAGGTTTCGGTGCAGGACTCTTGATGGATCTATCAGAGACATCTCCAGGACCTTTGGGTCACTGGACCTTGGTTTTGATTCTCGTCTCATTCGTTATCTCATTTCTTTCATACGGTGATGATCACGTTCGTGCCAATCCACTCAACATTGTTTTCCTTGTTGTTGCAGGTGTTGTCGGCGCTCAGTTGGCATTCGCGCTCTTTGGGTTGTTGCTCGGTCAACAACTCGGCAGCATCACGCAGGTCATCTTCGTCTGCTTGGGTACAGCGTTCTGGTCGGCAATTGTGACGCCGCTTCTGTTGCCAATAATCTCTCGCTTGCATGCACTTGTATTCGGAACGGCATCGCGCATATGAACCAGCGCTCACGACTTTCGCTCATCTTCTTACAGATCTTTATCGCATCACTTCTCTTTGCGTTGATGGGTCGACTCTTTTATCTACAAGTGGCCGCTGCGCCAAAATATAAAGATGCGGCGCTCTCTATTCAGAGTCGCGATGTCGTAACGCCAGCAACCCGAGGCTTAATTGTGGACTCATCGGGTGTCCCGCTTGCGCTTAATAAAGTAGGTCTTGCAGTCACAGTTGACCGCACCAAAATCGATAAGCAGGGCGATAAGGGATATGCGGTAGTAAAGAATCTCTCTGACTTATTAGGTCTTAACTTTGCCGATGTATGGCAGCGCACCAGATTATGTGGTGAGCTTCCAAAGGGTAAGAAAGCTGGATGTTGGACTGGTTCACGCTTCCAACCAATTCCGATTACCAAAGAGGCAGATCCGCAGATTGCACTTCAGATTGTGGAGCGCTCGGATAAGTTCCCAGGAATTTCAGCTACGCCGATCGCAATTAGAAGTTATCCAGAAATCGCCGGTGTTAATGGCGCGCACTTGCTGGGATATGTAGGACCACTTACAGATTACGATCTTTCTGGTGCAGGTGGTCGTTCCTACTTTAGATCAGAATCCATCGGCAAAGCCGGTCTTGAAATTCAGTACGACAATTATTTACGCGGTACGCCTGGAATCAAAACGGTGATTGTGGACCGAAAAGAAGCAGTCACAAGCACTAGCCAAAATACAAAACCAATTCCTGGCAATCACCTCGTCACCAGTATTGATATTCGCCTTCAAGCATCTGCCGAACAAGCTCTTGCAGATGCCGTGCGCCGAGCAAAGGCATCGGGCCGATATGCCGATGGCGGTGCGGCCGTTGTTATGGATTCAACCAATGGTCAGATATTGGCACTTGCGTCATATCCCACATTTGATCCCAATGCATTTGAAAAAGGTCTTACCGTGAAAGAGGCGGAGAGTCTCTTTAGTGAAAAGACTGGCGTACCTGCACTGAACCGTGCGCTGCAAGGTCTCTATGCACCCGGTTCTACATTTAAAGCTGTCTCTGCCATCGCAGCGAGTGATGCTGGGTATTCCATGAATAAGACTTATGACTGCCCAGCAACAGTTGAGGTTGGTACTCAAGTCTTTAATAACTTCGAATCTAAAGCACAAGGTGTCTTGTCGATGAAGAAAGCCATGGCTGTCTCTTGCGACACGATTTGGTATCGCATCGCATTCGATGAGTGGTTGCGCGATGGTGGTCTTAAACCAAAGTCTGGCGCTAATGACTACTTCTTTAATGCTGCTAAGCGTTTTCAGATGGGGGAGAAGACTGGTGTTGACCTCCCTTCTGAATCCAAGAGCCGCTTAGCAGATCGCGACTGGCGCAAAGCTTGGTATGCGCAGAATAAAGATTTCTACTGCAACTATGCAGAGCGCACATCAAAATCACAACAGACCCCATTTTTGATTCAGCTTGCAAAAGAGAATTGCCTTGACGGTGACAAGGTTCGAGCAGGTGACGCTGTGAACTTCTCCATTGGTCAGGGAGACACCGTTATTACACCGATTAAATTGGCGCAGATGTATGCAGCAATTGCTAACGGCGGAACTATCTGGAAGCCGACTGTGGCAAAGGCAATTATCTCTAACTCCGGCAAAGTGATTAAGACATTTGAATCTGAGAAGCTCGGCGATATCGGAGTCTCCCAAGAGATGATCACTTTCTTACATGACGCACTCCATGAAGTGACAGTCTCCGGAACATCCGCTGGTGTCTTTGCTGGCTTCCCACTTGCAACTTCAGGCAAGACCGGAACAGCTCAAGTTTTTGGTAAGAATCCCAACGGTCGCGCTAAAGATGACTCAGCTTGGTATGCCGCTTTTGCCCCTGCAGCACAACCTCGATATGTCGCGGTCATGATGGTCAGCCAAGGTGGATTTGGAGCAAGTACATCAGCTGTGGGAGTTCGAATGATTTACGAGTCTCTCTTCGGTGTAAAGGGCGGCAAGATTGATCAAAGTGCCCAGTTATTCAAAAATAACGTTCCGCCCATTAAATTACCTAAGATTTCACCAGCCACACGACCAGCAGGGGAGGCGAAGAAATGAGTTCACTTCTCTATCGCAATCCATATCGCCGTGCACGTAAGCAATCTGCATTCGCTGGCTTTGATCCTGTTCTCACAATCGCAGTAGCAATTCTTCTCTTGATGGGTACGTTGCTTGTCTATGCTGCGACTCGAGATTGGTATGCGGCAAATGGCTTGGATCCCCAGTATTACTTGAAGCGCCATGTCATCAACATTGTCATTGGCATCATGCTTGCCTGGGGCACAACAGTTATTGATTACCGTTTACTTCGCGCATACACACCAATCTTGTGGGGTCTTGGCGTACTCGGGCTTGCCTTCGTTTTGATTCCAGGTGTGGGCTCTGAAGTCAACGGCGCGCAAGCGTGGATTCCATTGCCAGGTGGATTCCAAATTCAACCAGCTGAGCTTGCAAAGATTTCTATCATCGTCGGTCTTTCGATGTTGCTCTCAGAGCGTAGCCATAACTCGGATGAACCAACCAACAAAGATATTCTTCGAGCGCTTGCTGTTGCGGCGCTTCCAATCCTGCTGATTCTTCTGCAACCAGATATGGGAACAGTCTTCATCATCAGCGCTTCTGTTGTTGCAATTCTCGGAATTTCAGGAGCACCTGTAAAGTGGGTTGCAGGCCTTCTTATCTTGGCTGTTGCAGGTGGAATCGTTGCAACAAAAGCCGGGGTCATCAGCGAGTACCAGGTAAAGCGCCTTCAATCTTTCGTGGATCCCAACGCTGATTCACAAGGTACGGGATATCAATTGCGTCAGGCACGAATCACTGTGGGCTCTGGCGGTTTTCTCGGTACAGGTTTATTTAATGGACCACAGACAAACGGTCGCTTTGTTCCAGAACAGCAGACTGACTTTATCTTTACCGTGGCAGGTGAAGAACTTGGTTTCTTAGGAAGCGGATTTATCATTTTGCTCTACATCATTATCTTGATGAGAGCATTCGGAATTGCACGACGATCGTCGGATCCTTACGGGCAGATGGTTTGTACTGGTGTGATCGCATGGTTTGCATTCCAGACATTTGAAAATATCGGAATGACCCTGGGGCTTATGCCGATGACTGGTGTTCCGCTTCCATTTATGTCATATGGCGGCTCCAGCATGTTCGCCAACCTGATTGGCTTTGGACTTCTGCAGAATGTCCATGCCCGACATCGAGGCTAAATCCCACGCTTATTTTCTTGGTGAATAGGACATTTCACCCTTCCTCTGCCATACTTACGGCACATCTTGAGCGCGGCCAGCGATCTCTATCGCGCCTCGCGGCTTAAGAACCACACTAGATTTTGAAATGAAGGTATTTGTATATGGCTATTGAGCCAAAAACTCCCCGTAAAAGGGCTATTAAAAAGTCATCAAAGAAGTCGCTATCGGGCACAGCTGAATCTGCTGTGTCCGAGCCGAAGGATGTCACTGCGGTGGCAGGGGTTCCAGATCAAGTTGCGACATCAGATGTTGCGTCTGCACCAAAGACACGCAAGAAGGCAGCCGTTCCAGTCCCTGTCTTCCAGGCACCTCTAGAAGATAAAGCCCCAGCTCGTGTTCGCAAGGCAACTGCCAAGGTTGCAAAAGAAGAACCACTTGAAGATAAAGAGCCCGTCGCTCAAGATTCAACAGAGTCATCATCAGATTCTGAGAGCCGTTCTTCCCGTAACCGCCGTCGCCGTCGTGGTGGCCGAGGTCGCCGTAAGCCAAATGGCGTAGATGGTGTTAATGATGAAGAGAACTCAACTGATTCAGAGGATTCATCTGACGAGTCAGAAGAGACAACTGATGCTGATGGCACAACACATCGTCGTCGCCGTCGCCGTCGCGCAACTGGCGAAGGAGTAACACCGGGGGAGACCATCGATGAAGATGGCGTCGTCACCGTTGTTAAGGTCCGCGAAGTTCGCGAAAAGACAGAGCGCCCAACACGCGAGCGTTCAACTCGTGATCGCAATTCACGTAATTCACGTGACCGTGGTAGTCGTGACCGCAATGATTCTTATCGCGAGCCATACCGTCGCCGCGGAACAATTCTTACTGATGCAGACTTCTTAGCTCGTCGTGAAAACGTCGATCGTGAGATGGTCGTTCGTCAGATCGGTGACCGTATTCAGATTGCGGTTATCGAAGATAACGTGATGGTCGAGCACTACGTAAACCGTAACGCCAACGTTTCATACGTCGGTAACGTTTACTTAGGTCGCGTTCAGAACGTACTTCCTTCCATGGAAGCTGCATTCGTTGATATTGGAAAGGGCCGTAACGCGGTTCTCTATGCAGGCGAAGTCAACTGGGATGCAGCAGGTATCTCAGAATCTGAGCCACGTAAAATCGAAATGGTTCTCAAGACAGGCCAGCCAGTATTGGTACAGGTCACTAAGGATCCAATCGGTCAAAAGGGTGCACGCCTCACAAGCCAAATCTCATTGCCTGGTCGTTATGTTGTCTTTGTTCCTGGCGGAGGAATGTCAGGTATTTCAAAGCGTCTTCCAGAGTCAGAGCGCACACGCCTAAAGTCAATCTTGAAGAACTTGATTCCTGATACAGCTGGCGTCATTGTGCGAACCGCTGCAGAAGGTGTCAGCGAAGAAGAACTCACTGCAGATGTCGAGCGCTTAAAGGCGCAATGGGAAGAGATCTATCAGAAGTCTGAAAATCCAAACTTCCACGCACCTGCACTCTTGCTCTCAGAGCCAGATCTTGCAGTACGTGTAATCCGCGATATCTTCAACGAAGATTTCCGCAAGCTCACAATTCAAGGCAATGAAGCATGGGAAGAAATTAGTTCTTACCTCGGTTCCATTGCACCAGAGCTTTCATCACGTCTTGAGAAGTACACAGGTACAGGCGATCTCTTCGCTGACTACCGCGTTGAAGAACAACTTGCTAAGGCGTTCGATCGCAAGGTTTATCTTCCTTCAGGTGGATCACTTGTTATCGATCGCACCGAAGCGATGGTTGTTATCGACGTCAACACCGGAAAGTTCATCGGTAAGGGTGGAAATCTCGAAGAGACAGTTACAAAGAACAACCTCGAAGCGGCAGAAGAAATCGCTCGTCAGCTACGTCTTCGCGACCTTGGCGGAATCGTCGTAATCGACTTCATCGATATGGTTCTCGAATCAAACCGGGAAGCCGTGCTTCGTCGCCTCGTTGAATGCCTCGGTCGCGATCGCACCAAGCATCAGGTTGCAGAAGTAACATCGCTTGGTCTCGTCCAGATGACTCGTAAGCGCGTTGGACAGGGGCTCATCGAAGCATTCTCAACAACATGTGATTCGTGTAATGGTCGCGGTATCCATATCCATATGGATCCAGTGAAGATGAAGGCTCCAATGCCTCAAATCAACTCACAGAGCGCCCATCACCCAGATGTTGAGGAAGAGGCAGCAACTGAGCACGAGTTCCACGAAACCCTCAATGACGAGGTCCCTGAAGAATCTGCTCCAGATGCCGTCACCACCCCCAAGGGCAAGCGCCGCCGTCGCGCCGCTAGCTCTGGTGTGATTACAGCCTAGTTTCACCCCAATTTGACCCTAAGGGGACGAAATCCGTATCCTTAGCGCCTGCCCGAAGCACGGCTTCAGGCTTATTTATCTAGAAGAACTCGAGGTTCAAGCGTGTACGCAATCGTAAAAGCTGGCGGTCGCCAGGAGAAGGTAACAGTGGGCGAGACAATCACTGTCGACCGTATTGATGCAAAGGTTGGCGCATCAGTTAACTTCCCAACGCTTCTCGTCGTTGATGGCGCTAACGTCACAACAGATCCAAAGGTTCTCTCAGGCGTAACAGTCACAGGCGAGATTCTTGAAGAGACAAAGGGTCCGAAGATCGACATCCTTCGTTACAAGAACAAGACAGGTCACCGTCGCCGTCAAGGTTTCCGTGCACAGCACACACGAATCAAGATCACCGCAATCAGCGGCGCGAAGTAAAGGAGCCCAGATAAATGGCAAGTAAGAAGGGTGTCTCCTCGACACGTAACGGTCGTGATTCAAATCCACAGTACCTTGGTATCAAGCGTTTCGGTGGACAGGTTGTCAATGCAGGCGAGATTCTCGTACGTCAGCGCGGAACACACTTCCACCCAGGCGCAAACGTTGGTCGCGGCAAGGATGACACTCTCTTCGCACTCGCTGGAGGTTCAGTTGAGTTCGGTCGCGCTCGCGGTCGTCGCGTAGTGAATGTAGTTCCTGCAGTTTAATTTTGGTTTCTCTTAAGAGAGCGGGCCGCATTCATCGCGGTCCGCTTTTTTATTATTAGCAATGCAAAGGTAGAAAAGGAGAAGTTCGATGACAACATTCGTTGACCGCGTGCAGCTCTTTGCTACCGGCGGAAAAGGTGGAGACGGTTGCGTCTCTGTAAAGCGTGAGAAGTTCAAGCCACTCGGTGGTCCAGATGGTGGCAATGGTGGTCGCGGCGGAGATGTCATTCTCGTCGTAGATTCATCGGTCACAACACTTCTTGATTTCCACCATTCACCACACCGTAAAGCAACATCAGGTCACCAAGGTTATGGCGATCGCAAAGATGGCGTTTCAGGTGAAGACATTATTTTGGCTGTACCTAACGGAACAGTTATCTATGAGAACGGCGAACAAATCGCCGACCTCGTTGGAATCGGAACAACATTCTTAGCAGCGCGCGGTGGAATGGGCGGCTTGGGAAACCTTGCACTCTCATCTTCTAAGCGTCGCGCACCAGGTTTTGCGCTTCTTGGCGAACCAGGCGAAGAGCGCATCCTTACACTCGAGCTCAAGTCAGTTGCTGATATTGCACTCGTTGGTTTTCCATCTGCAGGTAAGTCATCTTTGATTGCATCAATTTCAGCTGCTCGTCCAAAGATTGCTGATTATCCATTTACAACTTTGGTTCCCAACCTCGGCGTTGTGCAAGCCGGCGATACGCGTTACACAGTGGCAGATGTTCCAGGACTGATTCCAGGTGCTTCAGAAGGCAAGGGCCTTGGTCTTCAATTCCTTCGCCATGTCGAACGTTGCGTTGCACTTGTGCATGTCCTCGACTGCGGAACTCTCGAGACGGATCGCAATCCAATTGATGACCTTGATGCAATCGAAAATGAACTTGCTCTCTATGGAGGCCTCGAAGGTCGTAAGCGCATTGTTGCCCTTAACAAGATTGACTTGCCAGATGGTGCTGCAATGGCTGACATGGTTGAAGATCAACTCAAAGAGCGTGGCTACGATGTTTATAAAGTATCTGCAGCATCTCGCGAAGGTTTGCAGGATCTTATGTATGCAATGGCTCGCCTTGTTCAGGCAGAGCGCGTTGCAGCAAAGGCAGAAGAGCGCACTCGTATCATCTTGCGACCAACTGCTGTCGATGATTCTGGCTTTAGCGTTCAGAAGAACGGTGATGGCTCATTCTCAGTTCGCGGTGCAAAGGTCTATCGCTGGGTTCTTCAAACTAACTTTAAGAATGCCGAAGCAATTGGATACCTTGCAGATCGACTAGCTCAGCTCGGTGTTGAGAAGGCTCTCTACAAAGCTGGTGCGGTTGCAGGATCTGAAGTCCGTATTGGTTCCGGCGTGAACGAAGTTGTCTTCGATTGGGAGCCAACTATCGAAGCAGGTGCCGAGCAGCTCGCAGGATTCTTGCACCGCCGTGGAGAGGATTCACGACTCGAAGGAACATGGAACGCTCCCGAGCGCGAGAAAGATATTCTTTCGGACGAAGAAATTGCAGAACAATGGGAGTACAAGGTCGCAGACCCTCATACCCCAAGAGTTATAGAGGTTACATCAGTTAAGGAAGAGACCGAGGAGCAGTAATGAACCGCACGGCAGTCACTGGCGCCAAGCGAATCGTCCTGAAGGTCGGCTCGTCTTCGCTCACAGGTTCTGCTGGTTCAGCGCTCGATGCATCAGCAGTCGCAAAGATTGTTGATCTCGCTACATCACTTCGCGCTCGTGGAGCAGAAGTCCTCATCGTCTCATCGGGTGCAATCGCAGCGGGACTTGCGCCTCTCAAGCTAACTTCGCGCCCTAAGGATCTTCCAACTCAGCAAGCTGCAGCATCTGTTGGCCAAGGTCTTCTTATCGCAAAGTACAACGAACTCTTTAGCGCTCACTCCATCGTTTCATCACAGGTATTGCTGACAACAGAAGATGTTGTTCGTCGCAGCCATTACAACACCGCGCAGCAGACACTTTCCAAGTTGCTCTCACTGGGTGTTATTCCAATCATTAATGAAAATGACTCTGTCGGTACAGCTGAGATTCGCTTCGGCGATAACGATCGACTTGCAGCTCTCGTTGCACTTCTGGTTCAGGCTGACTTACTAGTTCTTATCTCTGATGTTGATGCTTTGTATGACGCACATCCATCACAGCCAGGGGCAAAAGCGATTCATGAAGTTGCCAACTTTGCTGACATTGATTCCGTAGAGGTTGGGGGAGCAGGTTCAGCAGGGGTGGGTAGTGGCGGCATGGTCACCAAGATTGAAGCAGCTCGTATTGCAACATCTGCTGGCACACCAATGCTTCTGACTTCACTTGCTCAATCTGCAGATTCTCTTGCGGGTAAAGAGTTTGGAACTATCTTTCACGCACAATCGGAGCGCACCAATGCGCGCTTGCTCTGGCTTGCACATGCATCATCAGCTCGCGGTCGCTTGATTCTTGATGACGGTGCAGTGAAGGCGATCATCGAACGCGGAGTTTCGTTACTTCCAGCGGGCGTTACATCCGTTGAAGGATCCTTTGGTGCGGGAGATACAGTGGAGCTTGTATCTCAAGATGGCAAGATAATTGCACGTGGACTCGTTGCCTTTGAATCGGAAGATATTCCGCAGATGCTTGGTCGCTCTACCAGAGAACTAGCGGCAACTCTTGGCGCCGAATTCGAGCGTGAGCTCGTGCATCGTGACGATTTAGTCCTCCTTTAGTAAATTACCGCCATGCGCACCAGGTTCGGGTTATCTCTCCTTGCCGCGCTCTCCGCGCTCTTAGCGCCAATACATTCACCATCAGCCCATGCACTGACTGGTGGCTATGCAAGTGCGCCTCGTTCGATATCCCAATCTGCCGTCGCTGGCGGTGTGACTCTCAGCTGGAGCGCTCCTGCGGATCTGGGCAACGGGATAGTGAACTACCGCATCCAGAAGTCTTCGACCGGCCTCAATGATGGAGGGTGGAGCGATGTTGCCACTCCAACATCGAGTCCGTACACAGTTCTTGGTTTAACCAGTTCGGCTATTTATCTGCGCATTGCTGCTGTAACGTCAGCCGGAACTGGTGCCTATGGGTATCCATGGTCCACTGTCTATAAAACTACAACCAAGTCTCGTTCTAGCAATTCGATCATTTACGATATTAATAATTCCGGCACAGTAAGCGCTAGCTTCACTCGAGTGCGATACTTGTTTGAAAATACTATTTCTACAGCGTCCAACTATGCAGATGTGGATTTCTATAAATGGGCGCAAGGTGGAACCGTAGCTACTACCGTCTCCACCTCAGTCACGGTGCAACCTACAATTGCCAATTTACAGGTGCCATCGCCAAATGTGCCATTTACCGTTCAAGCAAATGTCTCTGATTTAACTGTCTTCTCCAGCGTTGCCAGCACTGGCTATTACTCAAACGCCATTACCAACGGTTTCGGTATCAGCGGTCGAGTGGAACTCTGGAACTCGGATTATGCGACTTATCAAAATGGATTAAGTCCGGCCGGAAATACTTCAATTTATGATTACGATGATCAACCAGCTGTTGGAACTTATGGATCCTTTCAAGTACACAACATGGATCAGTTGAAAACGATTTTTGCCTGGAATCAGCATGGCGTAGCAAAGCCTGATATTGGTTTCGGCGATGGTTCTGGAATAGCACAGAATTCAGATTGGACATTTTGTGGTGGAACAAATAATTATTGCCCAAGCATCTCGACCTTTGGCTTGACCATATTTGTGAACTCCCCAATCACGCCACTTGCCGATAACACCCCTCCTACCGTCTCTCGTATTGATGCCAAAACCATCGGAAAGAACAGTGACACTATTACGGTAAGGTCAACTGAGGTAGGAACTGTTTACTTGGTAAATCAATCAGTGACTGTTACGAATGTTGCGAGCATCACCGGAGCGGCTACGGCAAATAAGAATTCAGTCTCCATTTCTGCAGCGAATTCGAGTACAACGCTGACTTTAAGCGCACTTAACGACGGGCTATATAACTTATATGCAGTCGACTCGCTCAATAATCTTTCCACGGCGGTTGCAGGGACAATCAGGATAGACAACACAGCGCCAACAGCGTCATCGATTGCTGTCAATACCGCAGGAAATGCCATTATTGTGACCGCAAGTGAGACCATTACAAATACAAGTCAGGTAACCGGGATTTATACCGTATCGGATAGCGGTAGCGCGCTTTCGGTGACCTCAACTAGCTTTTCGGGCTCTATTGCAACTCTGACACTCTCACGGACTATTCCCGCGGGTGCATATGTGACGTTCTCTTATGCACCATCTGGAGGAGCTGCAAGCGGACGCTGGATTGACTCTGCTGGAAATGAAATGGCTGCAATCTCCACGCGATCTATTACCAATAACTCGGTTTCGCAGATTACAGTAACGCTGACGGTTCCAGATTCTATTTCTAAAGGCGTATCAATAACTGCAAGTGTTTCTGTCTCGGTAACCGGGAAGGTTACTTTCCTTTTGGCAGGAAAACGCATCCCTGGATGTCTCAATAAAGTTGCGTCTGGAGCAACGCCAATTACGGTCACTTGCACCTTCAAGCCGGCGCTGACTGCACGACAGACCATTGCGGCGACACTTGTGCCAACAATTGGTGCCTACCCAACGACGACCTCCTCCGTCGAGAGATACATCCTCAAACGTACGACTACGAGGTAGTTTTTTCAGATATCTGCTTAAGTACAGCTGCAACCATCGGTGAAAGATTGTCGCTATCGGTAGGTTCGTCGCTAAGTTTTACTATCACCGTATTATTCGGAATATCGATGTAAACAAACTGACCATGTAATCCGAGCATTAGTGAAACACCAGGATATGGATGCCAGAAGTAAGCACCGTAACCCCAGTCGTAATCAAGTCGGGTAACAGGAGATGTAATGCGCTTCATCCAGGAAGAGCTAATTACTTGTTGTTTAGTCTCCGGAACGACACCTTTATCAAGAACTAATTGGCCGATTCGTGCATAGTCGCGGGCGACCGCGTTGAAGCAACAGAATGTCTTCTCGTATCCGCCAACTCGGTCGACGTTCCAAGTGGCATCAAAATCTGCACCAACTGCCTGCCAGATATTCGCGGTAAAGTAATCTGATACTGATTGACTGGTAACTTTTTGAATTACCATTCCAATCATCTGCGGGTCAACGCTGCGATAAACAGAATCTGTACCAGGCTCGAAATCCATCTTGCGGTTGTGCTTTAAGAACCAAGGAATATCGGTGCTGGCATACATCTGCGCAATGGCAACGCCCCAGCCCGATGGACCTGAAGGATAATTATCTGATACACCCACACCTGATTGCATGTCGAGAAGTTGCTGGATAGTGATCTTGTCGAAAGCTCCACCGGTCTTATATTCGGGGAAGTACTTCACAAAAGTATCTGATTCGCTGATTTTGCCCTGATCAATAAGCTGACCAACAACAAGAGAGGTCATCGCTTTGCCGACTGAATAGGAAGGAAGTCGAGTCTTAGTGAAAGCTTTATCTTTGTAATACTCGTGCGTGATCTTGCCATTGCGAATAACTAAGAAAGCATTGGTATGTGTGGTGTCAAGAAACTGCTGAAAAGATATCTTTTCGCCGCGATAAGTCACTTCGCCAATGGTCTCTGCCTCACTCTGCTGCCATGGAGCAAAAGTTGATGGAGCGGCGACGATCCAGTGGCTCGGCATTAGGTCAGGAGTTTTCGAAGCCGGTGCCAACCCCAATTTGATCGCTGCTATTGGCTCTGGATAGTGGATGACTCGGGTCAATCCAAAGAGCGCAAGATAGAGAGCGAGAAGAACGATGACGGTATTGCGAAGGACTTTTATTAATGTGGACACGTCAAGAGGGTAGCCCCAAGTAGACTTCCTGTCATGGATTCAGTCGCTCTTGTTGCAGGTCTAGCCGATAAGGCGCGTCTTGCTGCGCGCACAATCGCAACTGCAAGCGGAGCAGAACGAAAGTCTGCACTTGAAGCAATCGCTGCAGCACTCGAAGCACAATCTGCTGAAATTCTTGCAGCAAACGAACTCGATATGGCTAGCGCTCGTGCAGAGAATATGCACCCACAGATGCAAGATCGTCTCCTTCTCACCGAAGCTCGCATTGCAGGTATGGCAGATGGCGCTCGTCAGGTCGCAGCGCTTCCCGATCCACTTGGCCGCACTTTGAAGGAATCTTCACTTCCTAATGGTCTTCACCTTCGTCAACTCTCTGTTCCATTTGGCGTCATCGGAATGGTCTATGAAGCTCGCCCTAACGTCACCGTAGATGCTGCAGTTATCTTGCTGATGTCAGGAAATGCAGCTCTTCTTCGCGGATCTTCTACCGCGCGCAATAGCAACGAGATTCTCATCAACGTAATGAGGGATGCCCTTGCGCTGACAAAGATTGACCCAGAAGTTCTGCAACTAATCCCATCTGATGATCGCTCAACAGTAAAGGCTCTTCTGACTGCCCGCGGAAAAATTGACCTCGTTATTCCACGTGGAAGTGCTCAGCTAATTCGTATGGTTGTTGATGAAGCAACAGTTCCAACAATCGAAACAGGTGCAGGTGTCTGCCATGTCTATGTTGATGAATTCGCAGATATCGCCAAGGCGCTTCCAATTCTTCTCAACTCAAAGACACATCGCCCATCTGTATGTAATGCCGCTGAGACGCTTCTTGTGCACAAGGCTATTGCTCCAACATTCTTGCCTCTCGCACTCAAGGCACTTCACGATGCAGGAGTCGCGCTTCATTCTGATTCAACATCGCAGAAAGTTGCAGAGAAGTTTGGAGTCCCTTCATCTCTCGCAACAGATGAGAACTGGTGTACCGAATACGGCATCCTTGAGATGAACGTAGCTGTTGTCGATTCAGTAGATGCTGCTGCAGATCACATTGCTAAGTACGGCACGAATCACACCGAAGCAATCGTCAGCGAAAACCAAGAGAACATCAATCGCTTTATTGCGCTGGCAGATTGCGCAGCAGTTATGGTCAATGCCTCCACAAGATTTACCGATGGCGAACAAATGGGATTTGGTGCAGAAATCGGAATCTCAAATCAGAAACTTCATGCTCGTGGGCCAATGGGGCTCGAAGCCATGACAACGACCACCTGGATCGTTACAGGAAATGGGCAAATTCGCTCGTAAGCCCTGCTTTTTATAGACTGCGCGCATGAGCACACTCTCACGCGATGAAGTCGCAAAGTTGGCAGGTTTAGCACGTATCGAAATGACTGAGGACGAGCTCGTCGAGCTTTCGTCACAGTTCGGCATGATTCTCGATGCAGTAGCTCGCGTTCAAGAGGTCAATCTTGAAGGCGTTAAAGCAACATCACACCCGCAGCCAATTGAGAACATTGCACGTCCGGATGTCGTGCTCCCAAGTCTTACTCCTGCAGAAGCTCTTTCGGGCGCACCTGCCCAAGAGGAACAGCGCTTCCGCGTTCCACAGATTTTGGGAGAGGAGTAAGCCATGATTTTCAAAACAGCAACCGAGATGGCAGATGCTCTCTCCAAGAAGGAAGTCTCATCAGTTGAATTAACTCAATCTCACCTCGATCGCATCGCAGCTGTCGATGGTGACGTCAAAGCTTTCCTTCATGTTGATAAAGAAGGCGCACTTGCTCAGGCCGCAGCAGTAGATGCAGATCGCGCTGCAGGCAAGAACGTTTCACCACTTGCTGGAGTTCCACTTGCTCTCAAAGATGTTCTTGCGCAAAAGGGCGTTCCAACAACTGCTGGCTCAAAGATTCTTCAGGGGTGGAAGCCGCCGTATGACTCGACAGTTGTTTCAAAACTTAAGAACGCTGGCATCGTCATCCTTGGCAAGACCAATATGGATGAGTTCGCAATGGGTTCATCTACCGAAAACAGTGGATACGGACCAACATTTAACCCTTGGGATTTAACTCGTACACCTGGTGGTTCTTCAGGAGGATCATCTGCTGCAGTTGCAGCATTTGAAGCACCTCTTGCAATTGGCTCTGATACAGGTGGATCTATCCGCCAACCTGCGGCGCTGACCGGAATCGTGGGAGTTCGTCCAACGTACGGCGCTGTCTCTCGCTACGGACTAATCGCGTACTCATCATCTCTTGATCAGGCAGGACCATTTGCCCGCACAGTTCTAGATACAGCGATGTTGCATGAAGTCATCGCAGGTCATGATGCAAAAGATGCAACATCTATTAACGCTGCAGTTCCATCCGTTGTTGCTGCTGCAAAGAGCGGCGATGTTAAGGGCATGAAGATTGGTGTTATCAAGCAGCTTCAAGGAGAGGGGTATCAGAAGGGCGTGCAGACACGTTTTACTGAGTCCCTTGAGCTCCTTGCATCTCTCGGCGCAGAGATTGTTGAAGTGGATTGCCCAAGTTTCGAGTACGCACTTGCTGCTTACTACTTAATCGCTCCATCTGAATGTTCATCCAACCTCGCACGTTTTGATGCGATGCGTTACGGACTTCGCACAGGCGATGAAGGCGGAGCATCAGCAGAAGCAGTTATGGCAGCTACTCGTGACGCTGGTTTTGGTCGCGAGGTAAAGCGCCGCATCATCCTCGGTACATATGCACTTTCTTCCGGTTATTACGATGCTTACTACGGCAGCGCACAGAAGATTCGCACTCTGATCATTCAGGATTACGCCAAGGCATTTGCTGCAGCAGATGTATTGGTCTCACCTACTGCACCAACGACTGCATACAAGATCGGCGAAAAGGTCGATGATCCGATGGCGATGTACCTCGGTGACGTTGCCACAATCCCGGTAAACCTTGCCGGTATCTGCGGAATGTCATTACCTGCAGGTCTTGCTGATGAAGATAACTTGCCGGTTGGCTTCCAGATAATGGCACCTGCAATGCAGGATCAGCGTTTGTATCAGGCAGGTGCAGCGTTAGAAGCAGCGTTGATATCCAAGTGGGGAGGAGCTCTCATTACAAAAGCTCCTGCATTGAAGGGAGGTGCCAACTAATGGCGCTGAACTATGACGAAGTTGTAGCAAAGTACAACCCAGTGTTGGGACTTGAAGTCCACGTTGAGCTCAATACCGAATCAAAGATGTTCTGCTCATGTGCCACCGTCTTTGGTGCCGAACCAAATACCCAGACATGTCCTGTCTGCTTGGCTCTTCCTGGTGCGCTGCCAGTTGTTAACGAGAAGGCGATCGAATCCACAATCAAGATTGGTCTTGCTCTTAACTGCAGTATCGCTCCATACAGCCGCTTTGCTCGTAAGAACTATTTCTACCCAGATATGCCGAAGAACTTCCAGATTTCACAATATGACGAACCAATCTGCTTCGATGGTTACGTTGATGTTGAGATCGATACAGATGAAGGACCCAAGCAATTCCGTATCGAGGTCGAGCGCGTTCACATGGAAGAAGATACGGGTAAGTCACTTCACGTAGGTGGTGCAACAGGACGTATCCACGGCGCCGATTACTCATTGCTCGATTACAACCGCGCAGGTATTCCATTGGTCGAAATCGTTACCAAGATTGTTCCTGGCACAGGTAAGTACGCACCAGAAGTTGCTAAGGCATATGTTGCAGAGCTGCGTGACATCCTGCGCGGTCTCGGCGTCTCTGACGTCAAGATGGAGCAGGGATCACTTCGTTGCGATGCCAACGTTTCATTGATGCTCAAGGATGCAAAAGAGCTCGGTACGCGTTCAGAGACAAAGAACGTTAACTCGCTTCGCTCTGTCGAGCGCGCTATCCGCGGTGAGATGTTGCGTCACGCTGAAATCCTCGAGACCGGCGGCAAGGTCAAGCAAGAGACTCGCCACTTCCAAGAGGACACAGGACTTACTCGTTCTGGTCGCTCTAAGGAACAAGCTGAGGATTACCGTTACTTCCCAGATCCTGATTTGGTTCCAGTAAAGCCAGATGCAGCATGGATCGAGACACTTCGCGCAGCACTACCTGAGCGTCCTTCGATTCGTCGCAAGCGTTTGAAAGAGCAGTGGGCTGTTCCTGATAAGGAATTCGCTGCGATGGTCAACGCAGATGTTCTCGATATCGTCGAAGCAACTGTTGTGTTGGGCGCAGATCCAACGAAGGCGCGTACTTGGTGGCTCGGTGAGATCTCACGTATTGCCAATGATCAGGGCGTTGATATCAAGGAACTCTCCATTACACCTGCACACGTTGCAGAACTTATTAACCTCGTTGCATCAGGCGAACTCACAGATAAGTTGGCACGCCAAGTTGTAGAAGGCGTAGTTGCAGGGGAGGGAACTCCTTCTGAGGTAGTTGCCAAGCGTGGCATCAAGGTGGTTAACGATGATGGTGCACTGATGGCTGCGATTGAAAAGGTTTGCGCTGCTCAGGCTGATACCGCCGAGAAAGTCCGCGGGGGACACCTTCCTGCTGCGGGCGCTCTCATCGGCGCAGTCATGAAGGAGACAGCAGGCCAGGCAGATGCTGCCAAGGTACGCGAACTCCTTCTGAAGTTCTTAGGTCAGTAACAAATTGGATTAGGGGCTTCCTGATTCAATTTGACTATTGAATTACCTACCTTTCGATTTAACGAGTCGAAAGGTAGGAATATGTTTAATAACAGCAATATAAGAACAACGATTCTGGCAGTGATTATCGTGGGCTTGGGATTAACTGGAGTGCAAGCTGCCTCAGCTGACCAGGATGAATCGAAGCCGTCATTGCTTCAGCCAGATGATAGAAATATGACACCAAGAATCGCTCCGGTGTCTCCTGAAACAAATTTGGAAAAAGTTGGCACTGAAACCAATCAGCCAATTCCTTCGATTGCTCCCAAGCCAGTAGCCCCAATTGCAGCAGCTTCGGTTATAGATGTGCTCAGTTGGGTCTGCAAAACGACATTGACACTTGTTGGTATTGGTGCCTGGGTGACTAACGTCTACGTGTCAGGAGGCATATTATTTACTGTATCGACATGGGTAGTGCGTTACGTGACTATCCCAAGTCTTTTATGCAGTTGGCTCTAAAGAGAGGGTGTTTGGTCATGATCTGGTACAAAGCAATGCTGACTTTGGAAACAATGACAATCTGGATGCTCATGCGGAAGCATGGTTATTTTGAAGGATTAACTCTCAATCCTAAATCTATAAAGCGGGTTGCGGATTTAAATCGCAAGAGTCCTGAAAAGTGAATTGGAAAAAGTTATAGAAAAACCCCGCCGAATACTTAGGTTCTAGGGATCGGGGCAACACTTAGAGAAATCTGGTGTTGTATGGACAAGACAGTAGGACGCCGTCGGCCACATGGCCGGCGGCGTCTTCTTTTGGAACGGAAGCAATACTTTGAGCTCATGGAAAAGGGCTACTCAAATACAAGGGCTTGCGAGATTGTCGGCATCAATGTCCGAACAGGACGTGAATGGAAGAACGGTTCGGTTCGATTAAAGCGCAATGGCCGTATGGTTCGAGTCGATGACGGCTTTGATCGTGGCGAAGAACTCGATAGCAATAACCATTACCTCACCCAAGCAGACCGAATTCAGATTGCAGATCTTCACAGATCTGGCCTTGGCGTCAGAGCGATTGCTCGCGAGATGAAGCGGAGTCCTTCGACAATTAGCCGCGAGCTCAAGCGAAATGCTCATCCCAACAATCATCAGTATCACCCATATGCCGCTCATGAGAGAGCGCGCAAGCGCAAGCCTCGCCCTAAGGTCGGCAAGATTGCCTCAAACCCAGCACTACACGCCTATATCCAGCAACGTCTAGCATTGCGCTTCTCGCCAGAACAGATTCACTATGAACTGAAAAGCGCTTTCTCCAACGATAGGACGATGCAGGTGTCAATCGAGACGATCTATCAAAGCCTTTATATTCAAGGCAAAGGTGAGCTCAAGCGCGAGATTGCTCGCGCCCTTCGCACAGGTCGCACGATGCGAAAACCTCATCGTCAGAGTAATAAGCGACAGATTAGATTCTCAGATCCCATGGTCATGATTAGCGAGCGACCTGCAGAAGTTCGCGACCGAGCAGTTCCTGGTCATTGGGAAGGAGACCTCATCATCGGCAAGGAACATCACTGCGCGATGGGAACACTCGTTGAAAGATCAACGCGATTTACGATGCTGGTCCATCTTCCCAATGCATATGATGCAGCAAGTGTTCGCGATGGCTTAATGAAAACTATTGGAAATCTCCCAGAAGAACTTCGCAAATCTCTGACATGGGATCAGGGAAGTGAGATGGCAGAGCACAAGAGATTTTCTATTGAATCCAATACTCAGGTTTACTTCTGCGACCCAGCAAGCCCTTGGCAACGAGGCAGTAATGAAAATACCAATGGACTCTTAAGGCAATACTTCCCCAAAGGCACACACATGCACCAATACAGCGAAGAAGACCTCGCACGAGTGGCTAATGAATTAAATATCAGACCAAGAAAAACACTCGGCTGGAAGACTCCAGCCGAGT
>CALJUA010000016.1 GCA_937975715.1 uncultured Candidatus Planktophila sp. | reverse complement strand
GATCTGATAACAGGGTGATTAGGTTCATCCTTAAAGCACAAGCTAGTGTTATACGGTGAGCGATGGTGTATAATAGCAACCGTGCCGTCAATATCCGATATGATAGCTTTGTGCTTATTTGGATCATATTTCAACCTCTTTTCATTAGGTGCAATATATCGCTCATACATCTGCATGATTGCTTTAGATCCGACCGGATTTGGTCGTGTCATGTCATGTAATATGCAGAGTTCTACGTCTTTATCGAATTCTTTAATCTCAAATTTATAATCATAATCTTTTGCGTATTTTTGTAATTGTGCCATACGCTTTGGATTCAACGAAGTTTCATCTACAATAACACCACGATTATTTACTAATGCATAAATAATTGCGGAATCACATAAATATGATACCATATCTTCGTTCTTGGATGAAAACTTCATCCCAAAAAGCATAGCGCGTAAATCATCACGATTAACGCGCGCATAATCAGGATTCTCTAAAATGAATTGTTTTGCGAAGGTTGATTTTCCACTAGCTGGCAGACCTCGTAACACTATCATCTTTTTTGATTGCATTTAAATCTACTTTCTTGGAACGAGGTACTTTAAATACACCGTTCCCTAAATTCATTGATAGAGTTCCAGAATGAGAAACATGAAAAGCGGAGGTTTGATGCCTCCGCCATTTGTGTGCATAGATTAAATATTGGTTTCCGTAACAATGAGTTCTACGTCTACCTCGATGATTTGCACAGTCTCCTAGATAATGATGAATAATAACTTTATATAACATTCCGAAATATCAGACCTCACCGCTCATGAGCGGTTACTCCTTCCCTCAATGCTGCCGAGGCAACATCCTGATATTCTCACCCTCTAATCTAATGATTCAGCTAGGATTCGAACCTAAATCCCCGGCACTCTTCTCCTCTCATCCGCCGGTATCCTTCCGTTAGACGACTGAATCTGTGTACAATATCGTCTGTGCGTATCTTGCTGTATTGTACGTCAGCATCTGCTATCGCGTAAGCGCAATAATCCCTAGCAGTGTGGGATATCTATAACAGAGTCAGCAGGACTTGAACCTGCATCTCCACATCCTTGAGCGGCGTTCCTTCCATTAGACGATGACTCTGAATTTGGGGTATATTTCTATACCCCAAAAAAGAAATTAACGCTTGGTTGAGCGGCTTGAAGATGCACGCTTAGGAGCGGCAGTCTTTGCCGGTGTTGTTGCACGCTTGGTTGCAACCTTAGCAGGTGCGCTCTTAGCGGTACGCTTAGGAGCAACTGCTGGCTTTGATGTAGTCATACGACGTGATGTTGCCATTGATTGTTCACTCTCCTTTCTAACAGAATTTGTAGTCCACTTATGTACAGTCTCGTTTAAAATCTTATCAATCTCATCTGCGTGATAAATACGTAATGCATCTACCATTGCTACAATTTGATTGTGAAAGGTTTCAATAAACTGTACTATATAATTTCTATGTTCATTTGCTTTTAGGATTAATGCATTACGCTTGCATCCAAGAGCACTTTCTAATCGCCTGAGATCTTCATCGCAAATTGGTAAGCAACGTCCTGCTTCCAAACGACGAATGGTTTCGGGACGAAGAAATGTCTGTGCAGCTAGTAGCTCTACAGTAATTTCTTTATGCGTCCTAAGCTTCCGAATAAAGTTACCAAATGATAGTAAATTCTCTGAAAGCGGTCCATTCGTATTAAGTGATTTAATCTTAGGTGAATTCATTTTCGTTGAATTCATTCTGCCCTAAGTCTTCAACAAAGTCAAGCTCAGATCCAAGCGGATCAAGGAATTTTTGACCATTCATATCGAAAACCATCTCGACTTGTCCGACCGTTCCGCACTCTGAACGAGTCTTCTTAACATAGACAATGCTACGGCCATATCCCGGCTTTAGTTTTTGTAGATTGTCATCTCGCCAGCAGATCCAAACGTTATCAGCAACCTGCGAGATAAACGAGCTACCGCGAAGATCGGTCAGACCAATCGTTGGATTCTCCTCACCTTGCTTCTGACGCGGATGCGCCACTACCATGAGGTTTACAGTGGTTTGCTCAGTTGCTCCACGAAGCGCAAGCATTGCACGATCAATATCATGGCGTTCAGTTTCAAATGACTTACTTGATATACAATGATGTAAGTGATCCAGTACAGCAGTCGTCACCATTAGACGACGCTGTGAATATCTCATACATTCAATATATCGTTCTGGATTATATACACCGTAGTGGTTAATGATATAAAGCGGCATGTCTTTCATGACGGATGCCGCATACTCTGCGTCTTGCAGAGTCATTTCATTTGTGCTACCAAGAAATCTTGTTTTACCTGTAATCCAACTACTTGCTTTCTCAATAATTTTCTTTGGACCGTGCTCAAATGCTGACATCAAGACTGGTTCACCAAGTCTTACAACATTCATTGCTACGTTGAATGCAAGAGTTGTCTTACCAGAACTTGTATTACCAGTAATGACTGTTAATTCACCCGGTCTACGTCCACCGATAACAGCATCCAGACTTGGAAATCCTGTAGTTGCACCACGACTACGATTTCCGTTCTTGAAGTCTTCTAGAAATACATCGATAAAATCTGATACGTGTACAACAGTATCATGCTTTGGTAATGGAGCACCGTCAATCAATTCCTTGATCAGATCACTCTTACCTGCACGAACTAAGTCTGTAATATCTTTAGCTTCGTATTCTGTTTTACTCCATGGTCCCGGTGGAACGATAATACCTTCCGGAAACTCGACAATACGACAACGATCCTTTCCGATAACAGATGCAAGACCTTCAGCAGCTTTGCGTCCAGCCGGATCACCATCCATGAAAATGACTACATCATGAAAAGACTCTAATGGATTTAGCCATTCACCACGAAGCGTAGCAGAACCATGTGGAATGGATACTACATTTTTGTATCCAAGCTGTGTAAGAATAATACAGTCATCTTCACCTTCGGTAATATAAACAATATCATTACCACGAAGATTATTGACATTATATAATACTGATCGACAGGATTCTCCCTTTGGTCCTACCCAAGCTTTGATATCCTTACCGTCAGCAGTACGACGCTTGAACTTGATACAAACTGGCTTACCGTTCTGAAACGATGGGTAAGCTACTCCACGACGTTCGTCTAATCCTAGACGGAACATCTTGATATGCTTCTCATCAATACAACGAAAAGCAGAAAACTTCTCAATCAACGACGGACTATTCCAGAAACGATCCTCAAGTTCTTTGATTAAAGATTCGGGAGGAGCAGCAAATGCCTTACGCTCTTCCTTTAGCTTAAATACTAAATCTCCGAAATGCTGCTTGAGAAGTGTAAGACCACCAGACCATCCGCACTCACCATGGTGGCAATGTGCTGTACCTTCTTTGGTATTGATTGCGAATGGTTTACGAGAAGTCTTACCACAAATTGGACAGGAGTTTAATCGAACCCAATTACCGTCTGATGATAGTGAATATTTCCATCCTTTTGATCGTACATAATTAATGATTTCCTCTCGCACGTTTCTCGTGTACTCCTATAATATCCCAATATTTAGATAGATCAGATGTATCGGGGTTGCCCAATTTTTGAAAATTAGCTTTAAAATCTGCAATAGAATGATCATAATCTGTAGAATCGAAATATAGTCGCATACGTTCTCTTACGAGTTCTTTCCCGTATTCACGAACCATCCATGCAATTCTGCGTGGATCATATGTTTTGTTTTCGTACTTGGAATATGGAACAGATTTCTTCTCTAGATAAAGAGAATAGAATTGCGATAGTAATCCGTAAACTAATGAATCATGATATGTATCTCTACGTTTAATATAGAGATTAAGACGACGTACAAAGTCATCACCAAGTACGTCGATTTTCAATGTTTCGGAAACAGTTGGATAACATTTCTGCTCCGAAACAATCAATGACATAATATCACCAAGTGATACTGTATCATCAAGTGGATCAAGTAATACAAGATTGGAAAGATCTACATCATTATCTTTTAATGGATGATTGACATTGGCATCATTAATAATTAACTTAATCCAAATCTGTGCGTATTCAAGAAAATCCTGTACAATACCAATCTTCGCTGCTGTCATGTTTGTAAGAAACCATGATAGAGTCCATAATTGAACAGGACGTGAGGTTGCAGGAAGTCTCTTTAATACTGCTTGGACTTTACGAAAGGTAACGTAATTATCTATATATGCTTCTGAATCTGATGTAGAACCGGGAATGAATACAATACTGTTGAATTCATCGAACACTACTAATCCCT
>CALJUA010000015.1 GCA_937975715.1 uncultured Candidatus Planktophila sp. | reverse complement strand
GGAGTAGATTTGGCTCATGGCCGATAAGAAGCTCTCCTATGAAGCAGCCCGTGATGAACTCGCTGAAATTGTTGAATCTCTTGAAGATGGCAGTGCATCGCTTGAAGAGTCACTGAAGCTTTGGGAGCGCGGTGAAGAACTCGCAAAGATCTGCCAAGAGTGGCTCGATGGCGCGAAAGAGAAGCTCGCTTCCGTAAAGAAGGAGAGCAAGTAAATGTCTCCAACATTTTCGTATTCGGATTTGCTCCCACTCGGCGAAGACACAACTCAGTATCGATTGGTCAGCAAAGAGGGCGTATCTGTCGTCAAGCTTGGAGATAAAGAATTTCTCCAGGTAGAGCCAGAGGCAATTGCAAAGCTGACTGAAGAAGCAATTCACGATATCAATCACTACCTACGCCCGGATCACTTGCAGCAGCTGTCAAATATCCTGAAAGATCCAGAAGCTTCGGCAAACGATCGTTTTGTTGCTCTCGATCTATTGAAGAATGCCAATATTGCAGCTGGTGGAGTTCTACCGATGTGCCAGGACACCGGCACCGCTCTCATCATGGGCAAGAAGGGTCAATATGTTTTGACGACTTCTAAGGATGAAGTTGCAGTCGCGCAAGGCGTTTACGATGCCTATACAAAACTCAACCTTCGCTACTCACAGATGGCTCCTGTCACAACCTGGGAAGAGAAGAACACCGGCAACAACTTGCCAGCACAGATTGAGATTTACGCAGATAGCGATCACCAGGATGAGTACAACTTCTTATTCATCGCAAAGGGTGGCGGAAGCGCTAACAAGTCATACCTCTACCAAGAGACAAAGGCTGTGCTCAATCCTGCATCATTTATCAATTGGCTCGATGACAAGTTGCGTTCACTAGGAACAGCTGCGTGCCCTCCCTATCACCTTGCAATTGTCATCGGCGGAACAAGTGCCGAGCACTGCGTTAAGACATCAAAGCTTGCCTCGACTCATTACCTCGATAGCTTGCCTACCTCAGGCGATGCTGCAACTGGCCACGGCTTCCGCGATCTTGATCTTGAGAAACAGGTTCTAGAGCTCACTCGGACACTTGGAATTGGCGCTCAGTTTGGTGGAAAGTACTTCTGCCACGATGTGCGCGTTGTTCGCCTTCCACGCCACGGAGCATCACTTCCTATTGCAATTGCAGTCTCATGTTCTGCAGACCGCCAGGCAAAGGCGAAGATCACAAAGGACGGAATCTTCCTCGAACAGCTCGAGACCGACCCAGTGCATTACATGCCCGAGACAACCGATACTCATCTCGATGAGAATGTAGTGAAGATCGATCTCAACCAGCCAATGGATGCAATCCGCGCTGAGCTTTCGAAATACCCGGTCAAGACTCGCGTCTCATTGACCGGCACCATCGTTGTGGCTCGCGATATCGCACATGCACGTATCAAGGCGATGTTGGATGAAGGCAAGCCAATGCCTGATTACATGAAGAACCATGCCGTTTATTACGCAGGTCCCGCAAAGACTCCAGCCGGCTACGCATCGGGGTCATTCGGCCCAACAACTGCCGGCCGCATGGATTCTTATGTTGATTACTTCCAAGCACACGGTGGATCTCACGTCATGCTTGCAAAGGGCAATCGCTCTAAGGCCGTCACCGATGCCTGCGCAAAGCACGGCGGCTTCTACCTCGGATCCATCGGCGGACCAGCTGCACGTCTTGCTCAAGATTGCATAAAGAAAGTTGAAGTCCTGGATTTTGAAGACTTGGGAATGGAAGCTGTCTGGAAGATCGACGTTGTGGACTTCCCTGCCTTTATCGTTGTTGACGACAAAGGCAACGACTTCTTCGCCGAGACCATGCGCCCACTCCAGATTTCACCAAAGCCACTCTAAGAATCAAAGCTCCGGCAAGTTGCCGACAATGTGCCGTAGTTCTGTCGTAGCCGAGAATTTCTTAAACTTGCCTCAAGCTTTAATTCTTCTCGCGTCTAGCCGAGAATCTTCCGCAGGATTAATCTCGGCAGCTTGCCGAATTTCAATTTATTGAGGGCTGGTGGTTTTTAGTAATAGTGCGAGCGCTTGAACTTCGCCCAAGCCTTGCAAGGGGTGTCATAACGAAGATCGATGTAGCGAAGACCCCAACGAATCTGAGTGACAGGGTTGGTGCGCCAATCTGTTCCGACGACCTCCATCTTTGACGCTGGTAGCGCCTGAGCAATTCCATGTGCACCTGAACGATAGTTATGAGCCTTGTAGTTCCAGTGGCTCTCTTTAGTCCAGAGACGGTTGAGGCAGCTGTACTGATCTGCGCCCCATGAATACTCGCTCTGCATAATGACGCGAGCTACGTACTTCGCACCGGTGGCCTTACGAGCGAGCTCTACCTGACGAGCCATCGCTGCGACCTTTGCCATCTCAGAGATGGGGGCTGCGACGGTCTGTCCGAGATCAACATCCTTGGAGATCGTCAGGCTAGCTGACGGACCTTCAGGAAGGTTGAGGCGGGTGGTCGTTGGGAAGTCCAAACCTTGAGCCGTTGGCTGAGCGATTGAGATAATCAGGGTTGCGGCGATGAGGGACCAGATAGCCCGCTTCTTTGTAGCGATAGTTGAAACTGACATCGGTGTAACTCACCCCCGTTCTTTCGATCTCGTAACGCGCCTTGATTGGCTCGTGCTGGGCTAAAGAGTTCCAATCAGAGGGCGTTGTCGCAAATTTTTCTACGCGTGAGTCGCAAATTCCCAGAAATCGATCGGGCTGGGGATAAGTAAAAGCCCTGGTCAGATTGGGCAAAGTCCTAAATGTCCGAATTGTGACTGTGAGATTTAAGAGAGGTCGATTTCCTAGACGCTCAGTTCAAATGAAGGCTCTGGTTTATGCGCCGAGGCGGCGGTGGCGGTGCGAGTAATCGCGGAGAGCTCGAAGGAAATCAACGCGACGGAAATCTGGCCAGTAGGCCTCACAGAAGTAGAACTCAGAGAGCGCTGATTGCCAGAGTAAGAATCCTCCGAGGCGCTGCTCCCCCGATGTGCGAATCAAAAGGTCGGGGTCGGGTTGGCCGGCGGTATAGAGATGGCGGGCAATTGCATCGGCATCGAGATCGGCCATCGCTTCCTTCAAAGTGCGACCTGCCTCTGCCTCTTCGCCGAGGAAACCTTTGACGGCATCAACGATTTCGCGTCGGCCACCGTAGCCAATTGCAACATTGACCTGGAGCTTGGAGTTCGGACAATCAGGAAGGTTGGCAAGTTTCGTCGCAAGTTCTTCAGGCAGAACGTCGAGAGCGCCGACAGCCTTGATGCTCCAACGATTTCGGGCAGAAAGGTCATCGACTATTTCACTGATGACATCGATCAGTGTCTTCACCTCTTCCGGGGTGCGTTTGAAATTATCGGTCGAGAGCATCCATAGGGTGACTACCTCAACCTGGGTCTCTTCACACCAACCCAATAAATCTGCAATCTTCTCGGCACCGCGCTTATGGCCAAAAGGATCTGCGGCGTCGGGGTTCTGTTTCGCCCAGCGGCGGTTGCCATCAAGGGTCACGCCGATATGGCGAGGGGTCCTTGTGAAGTCGAGATCCTTAACTATCCGCCACTCGTAAAAAGGGTAGATCAGGGATTTGATTCGACTACGAATACTTTTTAACAATTTTCCGCTCCGCGACAAATGAAGCCACCGGAATCGTGCCAGCTGCAATCAGGGCAGTGATGAGGCCGAATGACATCCGCTTCTGGACCGCCAATTGAAGGACGGTGAGGATGTAGACGATATAGAAATACCCGTGGGCGATCGGGATAAAGATGAATGGATTCTCTTTATCGAAGGCATCGAAGGCGTACTTGGCGATCATGTAGACCACAAGAAGGAGAAGGTTGACGCCACAGATGATTGCCATTGTGCGGAAGCGGTTCAGAGGGGTTTTCATAGGTGCAACTCTAACTCGCGACGCCGGCCTCGTCACGGCGCTTGTAGAACGGCGCCCAGAGAACGAGGGCGGCCATAAACCACCAGATAACTACATAAGAGATGTGTTGCCAGTAATAACCAGGAATGTCGCCCTTGGGAAGAGCAAGCAGGAGTCGGGTGCGGTTGATTGCGCCGTCACGAACAGACTCAGAAGTGGTAGATACAAAACCGTCGTAGAGCTGGAAATCTGAGGTCGATGTCAGAAGACTGCTATCGATTCTAGAAATTTGAGATGCAGTGTTGGCTGCGCGATCTTCATATTGGCTCGGGTAGATGGTTCCGGTGATCTCAACCATGTTGGCCATCACTATCGATGGTTGTGTAAATCGGTCGCTCCATAAGCCTCGCACAACCAAGATTGCAGAGTTGGTATCTACCTGTGCAAGAGCCACTTCCCAATCAGCCACAGTGCCATCCGATGAAATCTGGTTTGGGGCTTTATACGTTGCTACGTAGTGAGCCTTGAGGGCGACGCTCTTTCCAAAGGCAGCGACTGGAAGTGAACCTTCTGCAGAGGTGAGATCTGAAAGGTTATAGATTCTCTGGTCTTGAACTGGCTCGGCTTTCTGTGACGCCGATAATTCGCGAGCTCTATCTAACTGCCATAAACCAAGGCTAAAGAAAATTGCGGCAAGCGCGAGAACAGCAAGAGCTGTCGCAACCTTTTTAATTGTTATCGACATCCTCGCGATTAGTCAGACGTGTGTAGCGCTTGTAGAAGCTACGCAATAGAAATGCCGTCGCGCTGACAAGAACAATCATGGTCAGTGAACTAGCAACACCCATGTCGACATCTTTATTCATGAGACGATTCTCCCATGTCGGGTGCTAACTTCCAAGGTGAGTCTCAAGGCCGCGATGCCTTTGACTTCAATGACCGTTACGGAGTTCGTCCACAGCGTGCATGGATCCCATATGCACTCAGCTTTGCGATTATTGGTGGCGCTTGGTTGATTTGGGCTGGGATGCATCAAGCAGAACCGCCTATTAGTTATGCGCTTGTTGCATTTAACAACGACGATCCCCGCAATACTGAAATCCGCTACACAATCAATCGCCGTGATCCATCCAAAACTGCGATGTGCACAATCGCCGCTCGCGATATCGACAAGGTCATCGTGGGTCAGATCGATGACCGAATTCCGGCGGCTACCGGAGCCATCGAG
This sequence comes from uncultured Candidatus Planktophila sp., assembly GCA_937975715.1. GTDB lineage: Bacteria > Actinomycetota > Actinomycetes > Nanopelagicales > Nanopelagicaceae > Planktophila. The sequence goes on along the minus strand of CALJUA010000015.1, from coordinate 815 downwards.
AGAACTGTGACCATTCCTTCTCGCGCAGATGCGGTCAATGCAGGCGTAATTGCCTGCTATCTCGACTAGTACTACCTCTAGCCCTTACTAGTATCCTTCTCCGCTATGAGCTCACAACAGACTTGGTTAACTCAGGAAGCAGCAGACCGCCTCGCTGCAGAACTCGCCCACCTCGAAGGTGAAGGCCGTAAAGAAGTCACTGCAAAGATTGAAGCTGCACGTGCCGAAGGTGACCTCAAAGAGAATGGCGGCTACCACGCAGCTCGTGACGAGCAGGGAAAGATGGAAGCTCGCATCCGTCAGTTAAAGCAGATGCTTGAAAATGCCCATATCGGAACGCCGCCAGCAAGTGCTGATGGAAAGGTCGGAGCCGGAATGGTTGTCACTGCACTTATCGCAGGAGATGAGACCAAGTTCCTCCTCGGTTCACGTGAGATTGCATCTGGTGACATCGATGTCTATTCAGAGAAGTCACCACTAGGTGCTGCAGTTCTTGGCGCTGAAATTGGTTCAACTGTTTCTTACACCGCACCTAATGGTCGTGAGATTAAGGTTGAAATCAAAGCTGCAGAGTTCTTCGCCTAAATTAATTAGTTGACAGAATTGCGGTAGCGGCGAAGGCTCAACGGTACGAAAATCACCATAATCACAACGATATAGAAGAGTGATGTTGTGAGTGGATGCTCGCTAGGAAATGATCCAGCAGTAGCGCCAAACTGATTTTCCAAACCAAAGAGCTGACGGCAGGCAGCCACCATCGTTGAAACTGGATTCCACTCTGCAAAGTACTGCAGAGCACGTGGCATTCCAGTAGT
>CALJUA010000014.1 GCA_937975715.1 uncultured Candidatus Planktophila sp. | reverse complement strand
ACCGGGATTTCATATGCCCCACGCGAAATTGGCATTGACGTTAGAGACCAGCCTTAGAGAGCGCCGATACCAATGACTTCCACCATCCGTATGAAGTGTAAGAAGCACCTGAGACACCGGTGATATTTGAACCTTGCGCAGCAAGCGTCTTCTGACGCAAGACCGGCACAGACATCTGAGTCCAGCGATCGTTACGACCTGATGGCGCAGAGATTGCCTGCGCATCGGTGATCTTGCCATTGCTGACAGTAATTTGAACCTGCACGATTCCGTAACCAACGTTGACGGCATCTCCAGTAAATGATCCTGAGACGTTCTTTGTTGTTGGCGCTGTCGTTGTCTTTGTCGCGCTTGGTGTTGCACTGGCTGTTGGAGTTGCACTCTTCGTTGCAGTAGCCGCACTGGCCGAAGGTGTTGCTGACTTCGTTGTAGTTGCAGCCGCGCTCTTTGTGGCTGTTGCAGCAGTTGTCTTTACCGCAGCAGCGCTCTGAGTCGCAGCTGGAGTTGCATCAGTTGTTGTAGTCGATGCCGGCATCGCAGATGCGCCACCGATAGCAACCCCTGCCTCATGTGAAGAAAATTGTGGAGGCGTAATCGACAAGACAGCACCCAAGCCACCGACTGTGCCACCTGCAATTAATAGTGCGCGTTTCATATTCTTACTATCTCCTGACAACCTGTGAGAAAACTGAGTTACTTATCTACTGACCTTGCGAGTTTGTTATCCACCATTGACCGGGTGGAAGGCGAAGTCCTCATCGTGGAAGCGATTCTTCGGAACCCCAAGGTCCTCAGCCGCCTTACGGACAGTCTCTACCAGCGCCTCTGGGCCACAGATATAGATATCGCTATCCGCGATGCGAGGTGCGTAGGACTTAAGGAATTCAGCATCCATCGGAAATTCCTTGCGAGATCCCACCATGTAGTGGACGCGGATCATTCCGTTGGATTGTGCCTCTAAGTAATCGAGCTCATCTTTAAGAATGAGTTCTTCCGCGCGTGATACGCGATAGAAAACATCCATCTGGACACCGTTTTTAAACTCATCCATCAGCGCGCGAATAGGCGTGATTCCCACACCGCCGCCGATCATTACAAGATGTGGCTGCGTTGCACGCCCTGCAGTAAAGGCACCATAAGGACCTTCAACAAAGACGCGAGTACCCGGCTTGATGTGTCGCGTTGCTCGTGAGTGATCACCCAAATCTTTAATCGTGATGCGCAGGTGGTTATCTGTAGGAGCTGCCGATAACGAATAAGGGTGTGACATCAAGAAATGTCCGCGAGTGAGGAAGCGCCAGCCAAAGAACTGTCCGCCTTCTGCCGACAACCCCTTCAAATTACGTCCGCGCATAATCACAGAGATCAAACCTGGCGCCTCAACAACAACCTTTTCAACTACAAGGTTGTGGCGAAGCGAGCGCAGCAAAGGAATTCCGAATCGGTAAATCACAACAGCTGCCGCCATCAATACATAGAGCGCAGTCCAGTAAAGACGATTGAGTGGATGATTAACAAACATCTGACCATTTAGCACCTGGTGCATAAATGATGCAGCAATCGCAACATATGTATAGATGTGGATGATCCACCATGTCTCGTAGCTCATCTTCGCCCGCGCCTTGCGATACGACGTCACACCAGCGAGCATCATCAAGATAAACCCAGCGAGCGCCGGCCACATCCAAGGAAATGTCTGCAAGAAGGTCCACATCTCTTTATAGAGCGGGATGTGATCCTGGCCAGCAAACGACAAGACGATAAAGAGCACGTGCAACAAGATCAGATACAGCGACCATGGCCCTAACTTGCGGTGCCATGCCACCAATCGATCATGACCGACTCCGCGTTCGACAGCCGGAATACGCGCCACAAAGAAGATACCGACAATCGCAAAGTAAGTACCTGTCAGCGCAGCAAGGCGCGATATCGAGGCAATCACCGAATAGACCGAGTTGATATCACTGGCCCGCATCGTCGTCGCCTGCAGCGCCAATGTGAGGCCCAGACCGATACCCAAAAACCATGCAGCCCAATCAACGCCTCGTGCCGTGTGCTTTCTAAATGTCGGTACCGATTTCATGCCTTAAGTCTCTTACCTCTTGCTGAGAATTGGCTGGATGCTAGGTGAGCGCCAGAGATGAATACCGAGCGCCACCGTTAGACTGCCCCTATGCGCGTATTAATCACTGGTGGAGCAGGTTTCATCGGCTCTCACCTCGCCGATGCCCTATTAGCTCAAGGCGACCAGGTGGTCATCCTCGATAACCTGACAACAGGATCTCGCGCCAACATTGCGCACATCGAAAACCAGATTGAAATCCACCAGGGCGATATCCGCGACGAGGCGCTTGTTAACTCGCTCGTGAAAGATGCCGACCTCGTTCTCCACATGGCAGCTGCCCTTGGCGTTAAGAACATCATGGAGAACACAGTCGAATCTGTCTCCATTAACTTCACTGGTTCAGATGTTGTCCTCAAGGCAGCAACTGCCCACAACAAGCGTTTGATCATCGCCAGCACATCAGAGATTTACGGCAAGAACCCACATCAGCCACTGAACGAAGAATCAGATCGTGTTGTCGGTGCCCCGCAGAAAATCCGTTGGACTTACTC
>CALJUA010000013.1 GCA_937975715.1 uncultured Candidatus Planktophila sp. | reverse complement strand
GAGACCTCGGCGGTGGAGATGCTGCCTACGGTGTTCTCTTTGCATCTGTCTTTACTGGTCTTGCACTCGGAATTGGTTTCGGTCCTAAGGTATTTGCACAGTTCTCTCGCCGCCGTTTATTTGGTGCATCTCTTGCAATCGCTGGCTTCTTCTTGATTTTGCTTGCACTGATTGCAAACCTGGTTATCTCTATCTTTATCGTTGTAATCCTGGGTGCATTTAGCGGAATCTGCTGGGTTACCGGCTTCACCTTGCTGGGCATGGAGGTCAATAACGAAGTTCGCGGCCGCACTTTCGCCTTCGTACAGTCATTGATTCGTATTACTTTGGTGGCAGTTCTCGCAATTGCACCAATCATTGCGGCGACAATCGGCAACCTGCGCTACGACTTCTACAACGTCCGCCTTGATTACAACGGCGCACAAATCACGATTCTTATTGCAGGAGTTATTGGTTTATTGATCGGCGTTCTTTCTTATCGCCAGATGAAAGATCGCCCGCAAGTTTCCTTGTGGTCTGACATATTGGCCGCAATGCAAGGCGAGCTCGGTGCAATCACTGGCCAATCAACAGACGGAATCTTTATCTCATTTGAAGGTGGCGAGGGCACTGGCAAGTCAACCCAATCAAAACTTCTTGCAGAGTGGTTACGCCAAGAGGGCGAGACAGTTACTTTGTCATTCGAACCGGGAGGAACAGATCTCGGTAAGGATCTTCGCAAGATTTTGTTGGGACATGAAACCGGCGTAATCAATCCCCGCGCAGAGGCCTTGTTATATGCAGCAGATCGCGCGCACCATGTTGATACCGTGATTCGTCCAGCGCTTGCGCGCGGCGAAGTTGTTATTAACGATCGCTATATGGATTCATCAATTGCATATCAAGGCGCAGGTCGTGTATTGATTCCATCAGAAGTTGCTCGTATCAACCGCTGGGCAACTGAGACTTTGTATCCGACTCTGACAATCTTGATTGACGTTCCAGCAGTTGTTGGGCTTAGCCGTTTGCAATCCATGGATCGTTTAGAGGCAGAACCAGTGGAATTCCACGAACGCGTTCGTCAAGAGTTTTTGCAATTAGCTTTGCTCGATCCAGAGCGTTACTTAGTTATTAATGGCCAGGCGACTGTTCAAGATATTCACGAAGCGATCATTGCTCGCGTTGCAGAGTTGCCACAGTTAAAGCGCAACGCACAAAGCCCACAGACTCGTCGCGTATTGCGCCCGATCATCGCCGCATCTCATGCAGTCAGCCGCGCTACAAAATCTGCAACAACTACTGCGAAGAACACTGCTTCAAAGGCGTCATCCAAAGTTTCAAAGCCTAAGAAGAAGTAAGCGATGAGCGTCTACGAGAACCTGGTGGGACAAGACCACATCACCGCGATCTTGAAGGGCGCCGTCGAGGCATCGCGCACCGGCGAAGAATCACAAGAGATGACCCACGCCTGGGTATTTACCGGACCTCCCGGAAGTGGCCGATCTTCTGCCGCCGTGGCCTTCGCCCAAGCGTTGGTCTGTGCAAATAAAGGCTGTGGAACATGCAACGAATGCCGCAGCGCCTATAACGGCAGCCATCCAGATGTTGAAATCATCCGCACCGAGGGCCTTTCGATCAAAGTCGAAGAAGTCCGCGAACTTCTGACCCGCGTTGCATGGGCGCCATCAATGGGTGGCTGGCGGGTAGTCGTGATGGAAGATGCCGATCGTTTAACAGAGTCTGCCGCTAACGCTCTTTTGAAGGCGATTGAAGAACCAGGCAATCGCACCGTCTGGTTGTTATGTGCACCGACGTTGCACGATGTTCTGCCAACAATTCGCTCTCGTTGTCGCCATATTCAGCTGCACACCCCTAGCGATGAAGCTGTTGCACAAGTTTTGATTAAGCGCGATGGCATCACACCTGCGATGGCGCAATTTGCTGCACGTGTCAGCCAAGGCCATATCGGCCGTGCAAAATATCTGGCGCTCAATGAAAATGTGCGCAGTAATCGCACCAAGATTATGAACCTACCTTTGCAACTCAATTCTCTTGCTGCGGCATTTAAGGCAGCGCAAATTCTCGTTGATCTTGCAACAGCATCTGCCAACGCATCTTCAGAAGAGCGAGACGAAAAAGAGATTGCCGCACTGCAAGAGGCATATGGCAAAGGCGCTACAGGCCGCGGTATGGCATCAGGTGCTGCCAAGGCAGTAAAAGAATTAGAGAAAGAACAGAAATCACGTTCAACACGTATGGTGCGCGATTCAATCGACGGTGCACTTCTGGATATTGCAACTTTCTACCGCGATGTGATGATGGTGCAATCTGGTAGCAACGATGCAATTATCAATACCGATATGGCTGAGGCGATTCATGCATATGCTGCAAAGCATCCAAAGCACACCACTATCAATAAGATGACAGCGATTATGGAGGCCCGCACCAATCTGGCGCATAATGCTGCACCTCTTCTCACTTGCGAAGCGCTGATGTGCCGATTGGCCAAGGCGTAATGCGCACTCGATTTAAAGTTGCCGGCATCTTTACAATCATCGCAGCACTTGTCATTGGTGTATTAGGTTATACATATACCCATAAAGCTTTCTATAACAATCTTGATGATTACTACCAACAGAAATTGTCATGGGATCTTTGCTACGACAACTTCGAATGTACCGAGCTTGCAGTTCCAATAGATTACGAAAAGATCAGCACCGGCACCTTCAAGATTTCGGTCTTGCGCTACGCCGCCCAAGATCAGACCCGCCGCATCGGCAGCCTGATCGTAAATCCCGGCGGACCGGGGGCTTCCGGCGTGGATTACGCCTATAACGCCGAATATATCTTCGACCCAGACCTGACCGACCGCTATGACATCGTGGGCTTTGACCCCCGCGGAGTATCGAGATCAGCGCCCATTACCTGTTACAACGACCAAGAGACCGATGCCAACTATGCATCCGATAGCAAGCCAGATAACGCAGCCGAATTCAAGGCAGCGATTGCTGAGACAAAGATCTTTATCCAGAAGTGCTTTAACAAAAATGAACATCTGACATCTTTTAGCACCGCAAATGCCGCGCGCGATATGGATATCTTGCGCGCAGCACTGGGAGAGAAGAAGTTAAATTACTTAGGTAAGTCATACGGCACCTATATGGGCGCGCTCTATGCAACTCTTTTCCCTAACAACATCGGTCGCGTTATTCTCGATGGCGCCGTCGATCCAACAATTTCAAGTCTTGAACAAACTAAGACTCAAGCAGTTGGTTTCGATAATGCACTGCAAGCTTTTATCAAAGATTGCATCTCTTTAAGTTCTTGTCCGCTGCCTCGCGATCAAGCTGCTGCAACGGAAACGCTTCTTAAGCTTTGGCAGAGCGCCGCAGAAAATCCTCTGCCACTCAAAAACAAAGATGATCGTCGCACAGTTACCGAATCACTTCTTGTTCTCGGTACAGCTTCTGCCCTGTATGACAGTGGCGAAGGTTGGCCTGATTTACGTAAAGCGATTAGAGAAGCTCTCAACGGTTACGGTGATTCATATATTGAATTAGCTGACCTCTATACAGGCCGCCAAAAAGATGGTCAGTACCCCAATAACGAATTTGATTCAGGTGCAATCATCGATTGTCTAGATTTCTCAGATGAGCGCACACCGCAGCAGATTCGCAGAGATGCGCAAGAGGTTGCAAAAGTTGCACCGGTCTTCGGTCCATACATCGCCTACAGTGGTCTAACTTGTAAGTACTTCCCAACACCAGCACCAACGCAGGTTAAAAAGACCAAGACCAACGCAACGATCGTCATCATTGGCACCACAGGCGACCCAGCAACACCATATGCGTGGGCAAAGGGCCTTGCGCGCTTGCTGCCGAATTCACGCTTACTGACATTCGTCGGCGATGGTCACACCGGCCAGGGACGCGGAAATGCCTGTATTGACGACGCGGTAGATGCCTTCTACTTGCGCGGCACACTGCCCGCCAAAGACTTGCGCTGTACCGCCTAACCTTCAACGGCTAGTTCACAGTGGTAATGACCACCCCCGAAGGTGGTGAATAATTTCCCCATGCGTTTAGACCATGTTTCATATGTGACCTCCCATGATCAACTTGCAGACACAGTGCAGCGCCTCGGTTCACGCCTTGGTTCTACATTCGTTGACGGCGGAATTCACCCACGCTTCGGAACACGCAACTTCACTGCGTCACTGAAGAACGGTCAATACATCGAAGTTGTTTGCCCACTTGATCATCCATCGACAGAACAGACTCCATGGGGCAAGGCTGTTTCACAGAAAGCCAATGAAGGCGGCGGATGGTTTACCTGGGTCTTCTCAACTAAGGACATTGCACCTATCGAGCAGAAGTTTGGTCGCGAATCAATCGAAGGTCACCGCACACGTCCAGTCGGTTCTGATTTGAAGTGGAAGCAGATTGGCGTCAAAGAGATCGCAGAAGTTCGCGAATTCCCATTCTTTATCCAGTGGTTAACAACAGACCACCCATCACAAGACGGCACACCACTTTCAGAAATCGAGAAGATTGTTATTGCAGATAAGGATCAGCTTGCAGATTCTTGGTTCAAGGATGAAATCCTTGCAGCACTTGGCGATATCGCAATCGAGTGGGTTGATCCATCAACAAACGATGATCAATCAGGCATTGTCGCAGTGCACCTCTCAACACCTAACGGTGTTGTAGTTCTCGACTAATTTTCTGCCGCTCACATAAAACAGAAACCCCCAACATATGTTGAGGGTTTCGCGGCCAGCTACCGAAGCGACTGGGGATGTAAGTACACCATAGCACTTTCTTGCACTACTCAAAGTAGCTGTGATTGCTTCAATATTCTGTCGGGATTGGTGATTACAATCCTTAAATGCGAATTGCCTATTTAGATGAGTCTTTTACGCCTGGCTATTACTTCATAGGTGCCGCGCTCGTTACACCTCATGTCGCCGACCTTGTAACACAATCACTAAATAACCTGATGAGGTTGGTCTCCCAAGATCACCCAAACGTATTCAGCGAGAATGATGAATTTCGCGGGACTCAAATATGGAACGGTAAAGGCAAGTGGAAGAACATCGGAGATCGGTACAGATACTCCGTACTCATACATGCAATGCAGGCACTCTCTCAGTTGGAAGTAGAGATTATGCTTCAGGGCATAAATCGCAAGCGGCAAGAAGATCGTTACTTTCTGCCTACTCCGCCACATGAACTCGCATTAAAGTATGTTTTAGAACAAATCGATAGAAACTTCCACGCAAAATCCACAGCAGGACTGGTGATTTGTGATGCAACAAGTACGCCCGGTGAGGACAGTAAATATCGAGAACTATTTCGACAATGGAAAATATCTGGCACTGGAGGTAACTTCCCTAGAAAACTTGACAATATCGTAGACACATTACATTTCGTGCCATCGCACGCAAGCAGGATGATTCAGGCAATAGACATGATCACTTTTGTACACCAACGTATATCTGTAACTCGACATCCAAGCGAACTCGAGAGAGAAGTTATGAATTTACTTTGGAGGCATATCGAAACTCGGGTTGTTGTACCAAGGATCGTATAAAGCACGAAAGCCCCCTGCGATGCAGGAGGCTTAAGGCAATACCGTGTCCATTTCTGGCCTTCGGTGCGGCAAATATATCGCAGATAAGCATTCTAATTCAATCGGATTTGAGCAGTAAGGCTAACTACTTTCCGTCACGACAAAAACTAATTCCAGATTAAAATTCATCCATTGCCGCCTTAGCTCAGGGGTAGAGCGACTCACTCGTAATGCGTAGGTCCCGGGTTCAAATCCCGGAGGCGGCTCCAGACAGCATTATCGCCACGCGATAGACTCGCCCCATGACAACACAGACATGGCTTCTGACAGGCGGCGCAGGCTATATCGGATCCCATGTCGCAGATGAGTTCCTCGCCAGCGGCAAAGATGTTGTCATCTATGACTCCCTCTACCAAGGTCTCGAGTCACGCATCGAATACCTGCGCAAGAAGTACAACAAGGAGATCCCACTGATCGTCGCCGATATCCGCGACACAGATACCTTCACCAAGACCCTCGAGCAGTACAAGCCATACGGCATCGTCCACACCGCAGCGCTCAAGGCAGTCGGTGAATCCATGGAGAAGCCCGATGAATACTTCGCGGTCAACTTCCACGCCACCACCAAGATGCTCCAGATTATCGCATCCCACAACATCCACCACTTCATCTTCTCTTCCACTGCAGCTGTCTATGGCGCACCCGATCATGCAAACCCCATCAAGGAAGATGATGAGAAGAACCCAATCTCTCCCTATGGTGCATCAAAGTTAGCTGCCGAGGGTGAGGTAAATAAGTTCCTCGCGCTACCCGGTAATCACGGAACATCCCTGCGATTCTTCAACGTCGTTGGCACAGCAGCACCAGAGCTATTGGATAACTCAGTCGAGAACCTTGTGCCGATCGTGATCAACAAGCTCAAGGCAGGTCAACCACCTGTTATTTACGGAACCGATTACCCCACACCAGATGGAACCTGCATCCGCGACTATGTCGATGTCCGCGATATCGCTCGTGCACACCTTGCTGCAGCGGATTCGACAGCAACCTTGCCTCTTGCAATGAATGTCGGAACAGGCCGCGGAGGCTCTGTCCGTGAAGTTATCAAGCTTGTTTGTGCTGCAGCAGGTAAGC
>CALJUA010000012.1 GCA_937975715.1 uncultured Candidatus Planktophila sp. | reverse complement strand
TCAACGGTGTCACAGATCTTGGCAACGTTGCCACAGTTAGAAGTTATCCACCCTTACCTGCTGACATATAACTGGTTGGGCTTTGCAGATTTACTGCGCGCACCGATGGACTTTCATTCATTTGCGATGAACGCTTTGCTGCAAATTTCTTACATTGCGATCTTTGGTTCTGCCGCCTATAGCCGCTTCACCACTAAGGATGTTCTCTCTTAATCCTCGTAATCGCGTGAGATATCAGTAAATGTATAGAGCGTCTCTAAATAGTGATCGCCTGTGATTCCAAGGTTTGCGGCATCAGGTGGCGCAGTCTGTGGTTCGATACAGATTCCATCGGGATCTTCAGTGTAGACAACCCACCATGGTGCATCGGTTTCAATATCAATACGCGCAACGCCTTCATAGACAACTGCAGGTGTTCCACGAACTTCGGTAAATGCATCATCCCAAGGTTCTGGAGTTGGCGTAATGATTTCTCCCGTGGGCAAACTATCCACGCGCTTCAACATCTTGCCAGGAGTAAATTCCAATTCGGCGGCTTCACCGACACCTAAGTCGCGGGCAAACCATGGATGTTGTCCAAGCCAGACAGGGAGGTCACAACCATTGGCGTCGTATTCAAGGGACCAACGGATTGCATCGTCGAGAACTTCAATTGTTTGTTCGACAGTTGCACCGCCGTAAGGCTTGGGCAGATGCAGCAAAGAACGACCTGGGCCAATCTCTTGCCATGACGACGTTAAACCAAAACCATGCAGAGCATTCGGTGGATCCAGGAATGTAGGTAGCTGAAATTCACCAGCAGTAGGAGATGTAATCAAGCCATCTTTAATGCGCCCAGCCCACGGAGCCATCGCATACCAACCATAGGTGTGCACCTGACCGCGAAATGGCACAGTAAATTCAAGCTCTTTCCACTTCAGCGATGCAATGCGCGCACCAGCATCGAGATCGATTGCTAATTGAAATTCTGCATCATCAATAAATTGCATTGGGTTCTCTCTACTTGAGTTCGTGCTTGTAAGGTGGATTGGCACCCGGACGAGAACAAGTAATTGCCGCAGCCTTTGCTGCACGGTGCAAAACATCCTGCAGAACATCGCCGGTCAACGCCATGATGCCCTTTTCCACCATCGCTTCAACAATAATTGCGCCAACGGTATCGCCCGCACCCACTGTGTCTGCAACAACAACCTTGACCCCAGGAACTTCCACAGCACCATCGGCAGTAAAGCCAATCAAACCTTCGCTGCCGCGAGTAATGACAACGAGCGCCGCACCATCGCGCACCCAGCGTTCTGCCACATCATCGAGTGATTGATCAGGGAACAACCACGCAACATCGTCATCGCTGACTTTGATTACAGATGAAATCGCCGCCCACTTTTCAACAGCTGCTTCATACAAATCACGGTCACCCATTACCGCAGGGCGAATATTGGGATCAAAGACAATCGGTGCAAACTCTGCAACCTGCAGCGCCCAGTCATAGAGAACATCTGCACCAGGTTGAATGACAGTTACCAGAGTTCCGATATGCAAAACATTTGGCTTGTACTTCGATAGATCTGGCAACCAATCCAATGAGAAATCAAATGTTGCTGTGTCATCTAATTTAAATTCGTACGAGGCTCCGCCGCTTTCATTGAGCGAAACAATGGCGAGCGCCGTTGGTAGATCACTCGACTTTGCTAAATCCAACTTCACTTCATCAGCAATTAATTCATCGCGTGACATCTCCCCATAGGCATCGGTTGAGATGCCATCGATAAAGTGAACGTCATGACCTAAACGCGCGAGCGCCTTTGCGGTATTGGCTGGACCTCCACCGACATGGGGTGCGCGGTCATTGGACCCAGGGGCAACGGGGATGAGGTCGATCAAGACTTCGCCACAGACCCAAATGCTCATGGCGCCATTCTGCCCGACCGCCTACCCTTACGCCCATGCTGACCTTGCCTGAAACTGACCTCGTTGTTCACGAACTCTGCCTTGGAGGCAATGTCTTCGGCTGGGGGGCCGATGAGAGCGGTTCTAGGGCCGTTCTAGACGCTTATAAGG
>CALJUA010000011.1 GCA_937975715.1 uncultured Candidatus Planktophila sp. | reverse complement strand
GTGTGCTCTTCCGATCTGTAAGTTGGTAAGGTTAGCAATCTGTTGTCGGTTATTGTCTGTGGTAATTTGTTCCAACACATCAGCATCATACACCTTGTCTGCCATTGTAAAGAGAATGGTGCGTCGATCTTGCCACTTCAATACAGTATTGAAGTAAAGTGGATTGGTGATAAGTTTGAAGATGTTTTCATTTACAATGCTTGACACCTTGTCCTGGAACTCTCCCACTTTCATTGGAACATCGTTCCAGAAACACAGTGTTTCGTTTCCTGCCAATTCCGTGATTTCTGAACCGCGCTTCTTCACCCAATTTTCACGAAGTACTTTCTTCAAGTTGATCTGCTGATCATCAACTATAATGTCGGCTTCCACCTCATGGTCAATCTTAGGGATTACCTGATTGTTTTCGTCGAGGGTTTTGATTTCGAAATCTTTACGATCCTTTGAATCTTTCCCGAACAGAAGCCAAGTGAATGCATCGAATAAAGTTGTTTTCCCTGAACCGTTTTCACCATAGATGAAAGCATTGTCTCCTCCGAAGTCCAGTTCGAATTGTCGCACGCCTTTGAAATGATTAAGGCGTAGTTTTTTAATTTTGATTTGCATAGAATTTTTATTATAAAGTGAGTAATTACTTGTTTGTATCATATTCAGGATAAGCCTCAAATGCACTATCGAGATCAACTAAATCATCAACGATTTCGGCTTCGATTTTGGAGTCCTTTATCTCAGATAACTTGTGCATTGCAAGCGCGTGAAGATTTTCGCTTAACTGACTTTCGGCAGCTTTGAATTTGTTATCAAATAGATTAATAACCGCATCGTGAGCAACTGCTAATTGCGGTTGTGTTTTACATCCTTCAATCCATCCACGGATTGTTTCATAAGTGATGTCGATTTGTTCTTGCGTTCATCTGGCGAGCAACGCACCAGCAACTTCTTGCCATGGCAAGCAACGTATGCTGAATTTGTATTTATGGATGTGCTCTGGCCGGATATGACGTCAGCACAGCTATGGAGAGCGATCGAAGAGTATTCGTGTAGAGATCGTAGGTTCGGAAAGGCTTAGTGACCCAGAGCCGCGACGATGGCCCACATCGCAATTACCCCAACAAATGTCGCTCCGAATGTCCATCGACTTGAATGGCGCGAATGAGCTTCAGGCAAGATATGTGATGTCGCAAGATAGATAAGGAAGCCGCTGAATAGAGCGAGGTAGATCGACATGAGCGAATCGCTGAGAGCGAGGTAAGTTCCAAAGGTTGCTCCGCCGATTCGAGCTACTGCATCGACTCCTAGTAGGGCATAAGAACGTGAAGTCCAATGGCCACTCTTCACCATTAATGAAACGGTGTTGAGTCCATCGCTAAATGCATGGACTAATACTGCGAGAAAGACAGCAAAACCAAGTTTGGAATCAATCTGAAATGCAACACCTAGACCAACTCCATCGAGAAATACATGCCCACCCATTGCAAGTGCACCGACTGCGCCAGCAATGTTGTGGTGCTCATGATCGTGGCCATAATCCGACTCTGCGGGTTCGTGCGAACCGAAGAGCCCTTCAACAACGTGAAGAGTAAGGAATCCAGCGAGGATTGCAACAGAAACGGCAGGAACTCCCAACCAAGTGTTCTTATTCATCTCAAAGACTTCAGGAAGCAGATCGAAACCGACAAGACCAAGTAGCAATCCGGCAGAGAGCCCTAGGACGAGATGGAAGCGGTCAGAGGCGCGAAGAGCGATGAAGCCACCGAGAGTGGTCGCAATCACTGTCACTGCAGCGAAGATGATGGCTAGATTCATGGGCTCATCATAAGCGTTAGGCTAATCACATGATTGCAATTGCACGTTTTAAAGTTCCTTCTGCAGAAAGCGCAGAGTTCAGGTCTCAGATTGAGCGTGCCCTTGAAGTATTCTCCGAGCGAGAAGGATTTATCTCCGGCGATTATGGCCAAAATCTCGACGAAAATGATTTGTGGACTCTCGTCACACATTGGAAAAATGTGGGCTCGTATCGCAGATCACTCAGTTCGAGCCAAGTAAAGATGGAAGTGG
>CALJUA010000010.1 GCA_937975715.1 uncultured Candidatus Planktophila sp. | reverse complement strand
GCTGCCGACATCGCCATCTCGCAGGTGCGGTTATTAGAGATATGGAACTTCGCACCGACAGATTGCACGAATTTCGCCTCAGCCGCGGTGGCAGATTGAGTTAGCTCTGGGTGCAGCAATCCACGATCGCCAGCAAATGCGCAACATCCCCAATTGGGTGGAACAACGACTTCTACGGCAAGAGCATTAGCCACCGCTAATAAGCCTGCGCTCTCATCGAGCTTTGCTGAAGAGCATGTTGGATGCACTACAAGTTGCTCGACCTTTTTTATCTTTAACTTGCCGAGAACGTGTGCCGCGATGAACTGAGTTGAATCCATAACGCTCTTGCCGCCGAAACTTGCGATGAATCCTTGTGCGCATGACGGGCTATCGGTCACGATTGGAACATTGTGCAGCGCTAACTTCTTGAGTAAGTCATTATTGGCGCTCTGCATTACTGATGCGCCAGCTGTCATTCCCTTTGAATTCCAGGGAGTACCGCAACAGACAGAATCAATTCCATCTGGGATGTAAATTGAAAGACCTGCGCGATCTGCAATCTTCATGAAGAGATCTTGATTGCTTGGTCCAAAGAGCTCATTGGTACATGACGGCAAGTAAATTGCATCCGGAGCTGAGACCACCTGTGGCCTACGGCGCTTACCAGCAACGAGCTTCACTCCACGAAAACGCGGCAAGAATGCTGCGACCGAGATTCCTGCTCGAGAGACAGAGAGGAATGGGGACCAATTCTGCGCTGCAAATCTCCAGATCCGTTGTTGTACTTGATTGGCGCTCTCATCGCGAAGCTTCTTAACCAAGTCACCTGTATTGATACCAACAGGACAGGCGATTCCGCACATGCCATCGACCGCACAGGTATCGACACCGTCATAAGCGAATGGCTTTTCGATCTTCTTCGCTAAACGGTCATCTCCGCTTTGTCGTGCACTCTCTGCGGCTCGACGGGCTGTGATGCGCTGGCGCGGGGTCAAGGTCAGCGCCTTACTTGGGCAACCTTGCTCACAGAATCCGCACTCGACGCAGCGGTCGATTTCACGCTCGACAGTCGGCGAAATCTTGTAATTTTCAAGGTGAATTGAGGCATTTTCGGTGATGATCACATCGGGATTGAGGATGCCGTGAGGGTCAAAGGCGCGTTTGAGCGCAACCATCACAGAGTAAAGGTCTTCTCCAAACTGCTTTCGCACAAAAGGTGCCATAACGCGACCAGTGCCGTGCTCAGCCTTAAGAGTTCCATCAAAGCCAAGAACCAAATCAACCATCTCTTCAGTGAAGTCGCGATATCGATTTTGTGACGAAACCTCACGGAAATCTTCATTGAGCATAAAGTGGATGTTTCCATCCTTGGCGTGTCCGAAGATAACGCTGTCGTGATAGTTGAATTTATCAAAGAGGCT
>CALJUA010000009.1 GCA_937975715.1 uncultured Candidatus Planktophila sp. | reverse complement strand
ATCTAGTGGCGCTCTTGGCGCATCAGTACCCACGACTAGTACCTTAAGCGCATGAGCCACGATCTACATACAACTGCGGGAAAAATCGAAGACCTTCGCAGTCGCATTGATGAAGCTGTCCACGCAGGATCTGCCCGAGCTGTCGATAAGCAGCACGCTAAGGGAAAGAAGACAGCCCGCGAGCGCATTGAGATGCTCGTCGATCCAGATTCATTTACAGAGATTGATGAGTTTGCTCGCCACCGTGCACATAACTTTGGCATGGAGAAGAACCGCCCATATGGTGATGGAGTCGTGATTGGTACTGCGACTGTAGATGGTCGACCAATTGCTCTCTACTCCCAAGACTTCACTGTCTTCGGTGGATCTCTTGGAGAAGTCCATGCAGAGAAGATTGTAAAGATTGCAGAATTTGCGCTGAAGTCAGGTATTCCTCTGATTGGAATCAATGACTCTGGTGGAGCTCGTATCCAAGAGGGCGTCGCCTCGCTCAATGGATACGGTCGAATCTTCCGCCTCAATACTCGTTCATCGGGCGTTATTCCTCAGATTTCATTGATCCTCGGCCCATGTGCTGGTGGTTCTGCTTACTCACCCGCACTTACCGACTTCACTGTCATGGTCAAGGAAACTTCCAACATGTTCATCACAGGACCTGATGTGATCAAGACTGTCACTGGTGAAGATGTTGGAATGGAAGAACTCGGTGGTGCATATACGCACAACACCAAATCTGGAAACGCACACTACATGGCAGATTCAGAGGCAGATGCAATTGATTATGTGAAGGCACTGCTTTCATATCTTCCATCCAACAATATGGACGGTTCACCTGTATTGCCGCCTACAGAATCTCTCGAGAAGAAGGCATCCGATACGGCGCTCAACGCTCTTATCCCGGATAGTCCGAACCATCCATATGACATGAAAGTTTTGATTCAGGCACTTGTCGATGAGGGTGAGTTCCTTGAAGTTCACTCGCTCTATGCGCCAAATATAGTTGTGGGTTTTGCACGTATTGAAGGTCAATCAGTTGGAATCATTGCAAACCAGCCATCTCAACTTGCTGGAACGCTTGATATCAACTCATCTGAAAAGGCTGCACGTTTCTTGCGCTTCTGCGATGCATTCAATATTCCAGTTCTTACTCTCGTCGATGTTCCAGGATTCTTGCCAGGAACAGAACAAGAGTGGAACGGCATCATTCGTCGTGGTGCAAAGCTGCTTTATGCATACGCTGAAGCATCTGTTCCTCTTGTCACCCTGATTACACGTAAGGCATATGGTGGAGCATTTATCGTGATGGGCTCTAAGTACCTTGGAAGCGATATCAACTTCGCATGGCCAAGCGCTGAGATCGCGGTGATGGGTGCACAAGGTGCCGTCAACATTCTCTATCGCAAGGAAATTGCAGAGGCAAAAGATGTTGACGCAACCCGCAAGGAACTCGTCGATGATTACACCGAGAAGTTCTCTAATCCATATCTTGCAGCAGAGCGCGGAACGATTGATAGCGTGATTGAACCGGAAGATTCCCGTCAATACATCACTAAGGCGTTCCGTACTTTGAAGACAAAGCGCGACATCTTGCCTGCGCGTAAGCATGGAAACATTCCTCTATAAATGAAATTCACAGTTGCATCAGGTCATCCCAGTGACGAAGAGCTCATTGCTCTCCACGCTGTCTTAAATAACCGTAAACCTGTCGAACTCAAGCCTGTCATCAAGCGCAGCGTCTTCGGTCTTCCTCAGCTTCGTCAGCCACTTCCCCATCAGGTGACTTTTGGCGCAAGAAGGTTTGAGTAATGCCACGGATCGTTCTCGCTTCACAATCTGCATCTCGCAAGAGACTTCTTGAAGGTGCAGGGCTTAAGCCAACCATTATCGTCAGCCACGTTGATGAAGAGACGGAATTCTTCAATGCAATGACGCCAGAAGATATGGTGATTGCGCTAGCTGTTTCTAAGGCTCATACAGTGCGCGAGCAAATTGATTACCCAGCAATCATTATCGGTTGCGATTCAACATTTGATGTCGATGGAGTCTCTTTCGGAAAGCCCGGCACACCCGAGGTTGCAATTGAGCGCGCTAAAAAGATTAGTGGTCGCACCGGTCTTCTTCATACAGGTCACTGCATCATAGATACTGCGCAAGGAATTGAAATCGCTGATCGCGTTACGACAAAAGTTACTTTTACAGATATGTCCGATGAGGAGATCGCCGATTATGTGGCTTCAGGCGAACCTCTTCATGTCGCAGGTGGATTCACTCTCGATGGCTTTGGGTCACCATTTATTCCAGTTATTGAGGGCGATTACACAAACGTCGTAGGGATTTCAATGCCTTTCCTGCTCAAGGCGATGAAGCAACTTGGATATTCTTGGCCTCAGGTAAAGGAGATGCAATGAAGCGCGTTCTGATAGCTAACCGAGGTGAGATCGCACTGCGCGTAATCCGTGCATGTAAGGACCACGGACTCGAATCCGTCGCCATCTACTCTGAAGAAGATCGCGATGCGCTGCATGCCAAGAGCGCAGATTTTGCATATTCACTTGAAGGCACCGTCGCAAAAGATACTTACCTCAATATCCCAAAGATTATTGCTCTCGCTCAAACAGCAGGAGCAGATGCAGTTCACCCAGGTTATGGATTTCTCTCTGAGAACGCTGACTTCGCACAAGCTGTTATTGATGCAGGCTTGATTTGGATTGGCCCATCGCCTGCCGCGATTAGCGCACTGGGTGACAAAGTTTCAGCCCGTCGTATCGCATCAGCGGCTGGTGCCCCACTGGTTGCAGGTACTAAAGATCCTGTCGAAACAGCAGAAGAAGTTGTTGCCTTCGCAAAAGAGCATGGCCTTCCTGTTGCCATCAAAGCTGCATTCGGCGGTGGCGGACGCGGATTAAAGGTCGCTCGCACTTTGGAAGAGATCCCAGAGCTCTATGCCTCTGCAGTTCGTGAGGCCATTGCTGGCTTTGGTCGCGGTGAATGTTTCGTAGAGCGCTATCTCGATAAACCTCGCCACGTTGAGACTCAGGTTCTCGCAGATAAGTTTGGTAACGCAGTCGTTGTCTCTACCCGCGATTGCTCATTGCAGCGTCGCCACCAGAAGTTGGTAGAAGAAGCGCCAGCACCGTTCCTGACAGATGCGCAGAATGAAGAGCTCTATCGCTCTTCCAAGGCAATCATGAAAGAAGCTGGCTATGTCGGTGCCGGAACTTGCGAGTTCCTCGTCGGTCTCGACGGAACAATCTCTTTCCTTGAGGTCAATACCCGCCTTCAGGTAGAACATCCTGTCTCTGAGGAAGTAACCGGTATCGATTTGGTGCGTCAACAATTCCGCATCGCGATGGGCGAAGCGCTCGGCTTTGAAGATCCTGTTGTGCGTGGCCACTCTATTGAATTTCGAATTAATGGTGAAGATCCAGGACGTTCGTTCTTGCCTGCTCCAGGTCGAATAACTGAGTGGCAGATTCCAACAGGTCCCGGTGTTCGCGTTGATGCTGGTTTCCGTAAGGGCGATCTCATCGGCGGAAACTTCGATTCTCTTCTTGCAAAGTTAATTGTTACCGGCGCCACTCGCGAAGAAGCAATTCAGCGTTCACGCCGTGCGCTGGCAGAGTTTGAAGTTCAAGGTCTTGCAACCGCACTTCCATTTCACCGTGCAATTCTTGAAGATCCTAACTACACCGAAAACTTCAAGGTCTACACCAGCTACATCGAGAATGAATTCGTGAACGAGATTCCTGCTTTTGCATCAGAGGCACTTGACGTTCAGACCAAGGCTGCTGCCGAAAAGCTCGTTGCTGAGGTTAATGGAAAGCGCTTTGAGATCCTCGTTCATGCACCAGAGCCTGTCGTAAAGCGCCACCGCGCAAAGCAGGCCTCTTCTACCGGCGCATCAGGAGACGGACTTCCCAGCCCAATGCAGGGAACAGTCGTCAAGATTGCCGTCGAAGAAGGCCAGCACGTAGAGGCTGGAGATCTCGTCATCGTTCTTGAAGCGATGAAGATGGAGCAGCCACTGAATGCTCACAAGAGCGGTGTGATTAAAAACCTCAAGGCAGTTGTAGGCGAGACTGTTTCTAGCGGCACCATTCTCTGTGACATTATTGAGGCATGACCTCAACAGACCTTCTCTATAAAGATCCAATGGCAGCAGCTGCACAGGCTGCATCAGAAATCGCATCACTCACAGGAGTCGCATCGCACGATGTTGCTCTGGTGATGGGTTCTGGTTGGGTTACAGCGTGCGATGCTCTTGGAACTCCAGCATATGAATGTGATGCACATGAGCTCACTGGTTTCGAAGCTCCAGCAGTGGAAGGTCACTCAGGAAAAGTTCGTTCGTACATCATCGAGCATGAAGGTAAATCAATTCGTGCGCTTGTCTTCCTCGGTCGCACACACCTTTATGAAGGCAAGGGCATGGAGCCTGTTGTACATGGCGTACGGACTGCAGTGAAGGCCGGTTGCAAAGTTGTAGTCCTTACAAATGCTTGTGGTGGAATCAATGCTGGCTACAAAGTTGGTGAGCCTGTTCTGATTCGCGATCACATCTCAATGACTGCTCAGTCACCGCTCTCTGGTGCAACATTTGTTGACCTCACAGATTTGTATAGCAAGCGCATTCGCGAAATTGTGAAGAAGGAAGATTCATCTCTACAAGAAGGCGTCTATGTTCACTGGCGCGGACCCACATACGAGACTCCTGCCGAGATCTTGATGATGCGCACTATGGGCGCTGACCTCGTTGGTATGTCGACCGTTCCTGAAGCAATTGCTGCCCACGCAATGGGAGCAGAAGTCCTTGGCATCTCATTGGTCTCCAATGCAGCAGCAGGTATGACCGGCGAGAAACTCAACCATGAAGAAGTAATCGCTGCAGGTAAAGCTGCTGCAAGCCGCATGGGTCAGCTACTTAAGACGACGATTCCTAAACTCGTATAAGCCGAGTAATCTCAGCTGCATGAACGCAGCGCTTGTTGAAGAGGTCAAAGCCTGGATTGCAGATGATCCAGATCCAGTTACTGCCGCACATTTGCAGGCTCTCCTCGATGCCGGAGATGAAGCTGCTCTCAAACCGTTGTTCAGCGGCTTCCTTCAATTTGGTACAGCGGGTCTTCGTGGACCAATTGGTGCAGGGCCATCATGCATGAACCGCGCTGTCGTTGGTCGCGCAGCTGCAGGTATTGCTGCATATATGACCAAGCGCGGAATGAAATCTGTCGTCATCGGTCGCGATGCGCGTTACGGATCTGAGGATTACACCCAAGAATCTGCAGAGATTCTCAGCGGTGCAGGTATGGATGTCTACATTCTTCCGCGTCCACTTCCAACTCCAGTATTAGCTTTTGCTACTTCACATTTGAAGTGCGACGTCGGAATCATGGTGACTGCAAGCCATAATCCACCACAAGATAACGGTTATAAGGTTTACATCGGACCTGAAGCAGATGGCATTGAATATGCATCTTCCCAAATTATCAATCCGACTGATGGCTTTATCGCTGCAGATATCGATGCAGTGACCTCACTCAGGTCACTCCCTCGCGGCAACAAGTGGACGATTCTCGGTGAAGATGTCATCTCTGAATACATCGCTCGCACTGTGAAGTTGGCTCCTCGCCCTGGTGACATCAAGGTTGTCTACACAGCGATGCATGGCGTCGGAACAGAGACAGTGCAGCGCGTCTTTAATCATGCCGGCTTTGCCACTTTGATTCTGGTTGATGAGCAATGCACACCAGATCCTGATTTCCCCACTGTTGCATTCCCTAATCCTGAAGAACCAGGTGCAATCGATTTAGCGCTAGCCAAGGCACGTGACTTTGGCGCAGATCTCGTCATCGCCAACGACCCTGATGCAGATCGATGTGCGGCTGCAATCAATGATCCTAAAGTTGGTTGGCGCATGTTGCGCGGAGATGAGCTTGGTGTCATCTTCGGCGAATGGATTGCTCGAACCAATCCAAAGGGCACCATGGGAAATTCCATCGTCTCATCCTCTGCTCTTCGAAAAATTGCAGCACATTACAACGTTGACTTTAAAGAAGTACTTACTGGATTTAAGTGGCTAGCAAAGATCGAAGATCTCGCATACGGCTACGAAGAGGCAATTGGTTACGCCGTTGATTCAGAGACTGTCAACGATAAGGATGGCGTCTCTGCTGCCATCTTCCTTACCCAGATTGCAATGGACCTCAAGCGCGATGGACTCACACTCGCCAACTTGCTCGATGAAGTATGGGACCGCCACGGCTTCCATGGCACCGAACAGATTTCAATTCGTGTGGCAGATATGTCAGCTATTACTCGTCTCCTTGCAGGGCTCCGCCAAAATCCTCCAGCAGAGATCGCAGGACGAAAAGTTGATTCCATCGATGATTTAGCTGCACCAAAGGACGGTTTGCCGCCTACCGATGGCCTTCGAATTTGGCTATCCGGTGGAATCCGCATCATCGTGCGCCCATCGGGCACAGAGGCGAAGATGAAGTGCTACATCGAAGTTATTACCAAGACTTCAGAAGAGTCTGCAGCGCTCTTAAATGAGCTACGCGAACCTTTGAAGAAGTTCTTACAAGGCTAATCGCCGAAACGTTCCTTAAACTCATCAAGCATGGCAGCTGCAGCTGATGCTCCACTGCGCTTTACTCCTGCATCCATAAATGCCAACAACATATCGAGGTTCTTTACCCCGCCTGCGCTCTTAACCTCCATCTTAGGAGAGACGGATGCACGCATCAGCTTTACATCTTCAAGGATTGCACCTGTCGGAGCAAAACCTGTTGAAGTCTTTACATAGTCAGCTCCTGATGCTTCTACCGGCTGGCATGCCTTCACAATCTCTTCTTTAGTCAGGTATGCATTTTCAAGAATAACTTTGACCTGATGTCCTCCAGCTGCTGCAACTACCGCCGCAAGTTCTTCACGAACTTCGTCATACATTCCGGATTTCATCCAACCAATGTTCATCACCACATCGATTTCAGTCGCACCATCTGCAACAACCTGCTTTGTTTCGAAGACTTTCACTGATGTCGCAGAATTTCCGTGTGGGAATCCGACGACTGTTCCGACGTGAACGTCGCTACCTCGCAAGATATCTGCACAGAATGCGACGTCAGCTGGCTTGCAGCAAACTGATGCGACGTCGTACTTGAGTGCAACGAGGCAACCTTCGCGGACTTCATCGCGAGACATATCCGGACGCAAGAGCGCGTAATCGATTGTCTTTGCGACCTGCTTCAGGGTGTACTTACTTGTTGCCATCTTCTACTCCAATTTCATCGACAAGCTTCTTAAGGTTAATATCATTGCGATCTTTATTACCGGTCTGCCATAGACCAATCTCTTGCGTCTCTGGAATAAATTCCAGCGGACGATTTCCTGGCAAGCGACGAACGGTTGTGCCATTGCGCCGAGCTTGGAAGAACCACCAAAGGTCATCGGTATGGAAGGCGAGTTCAACGTAACGAGCCTCATCGAGGGCATCGGGGTGGAGAGCGCCCGCTGGGAAGAGGGTGCCTGCTCCGCTGGTGGCCATGAGGTCAAAGGAAGGTCCAGCCAGGCTATCTGAGGCCTTCTCCCACGCTGAGAAGGGCTCTAAGAGGCCATCCTGAGCGTAGGTGACTCTATGTACACGTGAGGCGATGATGGAATCTGGGTAGAGATGGTGCTCCAGCATGAGCTGGAGAGTCAGGTCAGGGCTCAAGAGAAGATCGTCGTCGACCACGATGATGGGCATCCCTGGATAGGACTTCAGGGTCGGAATTAACTTCTTACCTGGACCCAGATCTGCACATTCATGGATCACAACAAAACCAGTTGCCTCAAGGTCGCGTACAGATTGTGGCAATTGAGTGATGTCACTGTGCGCAATGTTGAGAATAATTTCCGTCGGCTGAAGAATCTGCTTCTTCAGCTCTGGCAAGGCAAGTGCAAGTGCATCAAAGCGTGCAGGATGGCTTGTGAGCGAGAGGATGAAATTAAAATCTTTTTCAGCCATTCCGGGAATCTGCAGATTAAGCAGATTCATCTTTGCCAATACTGAACCAGAATCAGCATGCAACTTCTTTTCAACTGCGCTTAGCTTCTTTTCGAGAGCGCGGCCTTGCACTAGAACTTCTGTGACTTTGCTCCCGATAGTGCGCAAACTGCGAACGGCGTAGAGTGATGAAGCTGCAGTAAGTGCAAGGAGAGTGAAAAGAAGTGAGTTACTCATTATTCGCCTGCGATTGCAGCAAATCTTGGCTTTACAATTTCATCAATGATTTCAAGTCGTTCTTCAAAAGGAATGAAAGCACTCTTTAAGGCATTGATGGTCACGCGCTGAAGATCAAGGAAATTCCAATCACATGCTGCAACCATCTCGTTCATTTCGCGAGACATCGACGTTGCTGACATCAAACGGTTATCAGTATTGATTGTCACGCGGAAACGAAGCTTTGAAAGCTTTGCAAGTGGGTGCTCAGCAAATGATGCGGCAACTCCTGTTTGAATATTTGAAGATGGGCACATCTCTAACGGGATGCGACGATCGCGAACATAGGATGCAAGACGTCCTAAACGCGCTGGCGTGTGATTAAAGTCGATATCGTCAGCGATACGCACACCGTGACCTAAACGCTCTGCTCCACAGATTTGTATTGCCTCCCAGATAGATGGAAGTCCATACGCTTCACCGGCGTGGATGGTGAAGTGTGCATTCTCTTTGCGAAGGTATTCGAAGGTATCGAGTTGATCGCTAGGTGGAAAACCATCTTCTGGACCTGCAATATCAAAGCCGACAACGCCTTTATCGCGATACTTCACCGCAAGCTCTGCCACCTCTTGAGATCGAGCATTCTGACGCATTCCACAGAGGAGAGAGAAGATGCGAATCGTGTTGCCTTCGCTCTTAGCCTCTTTCTCGCCTTCACGGAAACCTTCGAGAATCGCCTCGACTGCATCGGTGAGCGTGAGGCCTTTCTCTGTCAGTAACTCTGGCGCCATGCGAACTTCAGCATAGACAACTCCATCGCGAGCAAGATCAACTGCGCATTCACGAGCCACGCGAACAACATCTTCACGACGTTGCATTACTGCAACTGTGTGAGCGAAAGTTTCTAAATAGAGAACCAATGAGCCTGAATTGCATGATGCACGGAACCATTCAGCGAGCTCTGCTGCATCATATGTAGGGAGTTCGTGTCCGATTTCTTTTGCAATATCGATAATTGTCTCGGGGCGAAGGCCACCATCGAGGTGATCATGCAGCAACGCCTTAGGTAGACGCTTGACCTGATCTTGGCTCGGCTTCTTCAAGAGATCTGGATTTACAACGCTCATCCTTCAATCCTTTCGAGAACTAGTGGAAGTCGGTCAACGACTCCATTTTCAATAATCGTCACAGCGCCATCTAGAACTTCTAGAGCGCGGGCAAAACGTGGAGCTTCATCTGTGTGCAAGGTAAAGAGAGGTGCTCCCGCTTCAATGTAATCGCCAGGCTTTGCATGCATTTCAATACCAGCGCCGGCTTGAACTTTCTCGCCTTGCTTGGAACGTCCTGCGCCGAGTCGCCACGCAGATACACCGACCTTCATCGCATCCATAGTTGTAATGATTCCGCTATTGGCAGCCTTTACAACATGTTGCTCTCGTGCAACAGGAAGGGCGGCATCTGGATCTCCACCTTGAGCCGCGACCATACGACGCCAGTGATCCATTGCGCTTCCATCTTTCAAAGCCGCTGCAGGATCTTTCCCAACAATGCCAGCTGCTTCAATCATCTCTCGAGCGAGAAGAATCGTTAGCTCAACAACATCAGCAGGACCACCACCGGCAAGGACTTCTACTGATTCGCGCACTTCGAGGGCATTTCCAGCTGTTAATCCCAAAGGAACATCCATCGCAGTGACTAGCGCGCGCATCTTGACGCCAGCATCAACACCGAGCTGCACCATTGTGTGTGCAAGCTCTGATGCCTTCTTAGGGTCAGACATAAATGCGCCTGATCCTGTCTTTACATCGAGAACCAGAGCTGATGTACCTTCTGCGATCTTCTTACTCATGATCGATGAAGCAATGAGTGGAATTGCTTCGACAGTCGCTGTTACATCGCGAAGCGCATAGAGCTTCTTATCGGCAGGTGCCAGTCCAGCGCCTGCAGCACAGATAACTGCACCTGTATCTTTTAAAACTTGAAGCATCTCATCGTTAGAGAGCGATGCGCGCCAACCAGGGATGGATTCCATCTTGTCGAGAGTTCCACCCGTGTGGCCCAAACCGCGTCCTGATAATTGTGGAACCGCTCCCCCGCATGCTGCAACAAGTGGTGCGAGTGGAAGAGTGATCTTGTCGCCCACGCCACCGGTTGAGTGCTTATCTGCAGTTTTGCGATCGAGGGCTGACCAGTTCATGCGTTCGCCGGTATTGATCATCGCATTTGACCACCGAGAAATTTCTCGAGCGTTCATTCCGTTAAGCAGAATCGCCATTGCAAGTGCTGACATCTGCTCATCAGCTACAACGCCGCGAGTGTAGGCATCAATTACCCAATCAATCTGTGGATCGGTGAGTTCGTGCTTATCGCGCTTTGCTGCAATGACTTCAACAGCTGCAAATGGCTCAATCATGAAAGTCGCGTCTCGATTTCTTCAGGCCCAAATGCCCAAGGTAGTAAATCATTTAAAGTTTTTACGCCTTCATCCGTCATCAATTGAAGTTTGGAACCACCGTGCTCTTGCAAGAGTTGACGGCAACGTCCACACGGCATCAATGGATTACCTGAGATATCGACACATGCGAAGGCCACTAGGCGACCTCCACCAGTTGCAATAAGCGAGGAAACTAAACCGCACTCTGCGCAGAGAGTCAGGCCGTAGCTAGCATTTTCGACATTACATCCCGTGACGATGCGACCATCATCGACGAGAGCGGCAACTCCGACTGGGAACTTGGAATAAGGCACGTATGCCTTTTTCATCGCTTCCAGCGCTTCATTGCGCAAGAGTTGCCAATCAATCTGCATTAGTGGGAACCGCCTCCACGCTTGTAGGCAATTCCATCTGCCGCCGGCGCCCTGACTTTTCCAACAAAACCAGAGACTGCAATGATGGTTGCAATGTAGGGAGCCATCAACATAAATTCAGATGGAATTGGGGTTCCGGTGATAGTGAGAAGGCCCTGCAAATTGTCTGCAAAACCAAAAATTAAGGCTGCGGCTACTGCACCCATTGGCGACCAACGTCCGAAGATCAGCGCGGCTAGTGCAATAAAGCCCTTTCCGGCTGTCATCTCTTTACTGAAAGAGCCCACTGCGCCCAAAGTAAAGAAAGCACCGCCTAGACCTGCAACTGCGCCTGCGTAAATAACATTCTTAAATCGAATCTTATTGACATCGATTCCGACTGATTCTGCCGCAGTTGGGTGCTCGCCGACAGAGCGAGTGCGAAGTCCCCACTTGCTCTTAAAGAGAGCGATATGAATAAATGTCACAACGACATACATCATGTAGACGATGATGCTCTGGCTAAAGAAGATTGGTCCGAGTACGGGAATCTTCGAAAGAAGCGGAATCTCTATGGGTGTAAATGCAATCGCGGCGTTCCACTCGCTCTGGTATGGAATGAGCAACTTCTTGTAGAGGAAGTTGGTCAGACCAATCACAAGCACGTTAAGAACGAATCCGAGCACAACTTGATCAATTCCGTATTTGATGGCAAAGATTGCAAGTAAGAGCGAAATCAGAGCGCCTGCGATTGGTGCAAATGCAAGGCCAATCCAATTGTTATGCAGAAGTGAGGCCAATACTCCAGATGCGAATGCACCAGCAAGTAACTGTCCTTCAATTGCAATATTGATCACGCCTGAACGCTCTGAGAGAACACCCGCCATTGCACCGAAAATCAAAGGGACAGAGAGAAGGAGTGCGCCTTGAAGCAGGCCTGTGAATGGAATGAATTTTCCTGCTGCTGCCCAAGAGAGAAATGACATCATGAATGAGGCTGCAAAGATTCCACTGGCAAATCGAATTGTCTTGCCAGCTCTGAATTGAAAGGCAGCAAGTGCTACAGCTGCAAGTGAGGCAATTGAAAAACCAAGCGAGCCGTGCTTTGAGTTAATGATCCACTCTTTTAAGAGTACCCACTCATTTCCAAGTACAAAGCTATACGTTACTGGCTGGCCATCTTTAGGAAGGATGGCGAAGACGATAAGCGAGAAGATCCCGAGGCCACCCATCGTGAAAATTCCACGACGACGGCGGCGTTCTGGTGCAGATAATGTGCGAACTTCTTGAGTAGACATTAACCGTTCCATCCCTTCGATGCGACCGCTTGGCCGGCGTCGACATTTTTCAATCTAAAGAGCGCCTTGATAAGCGCTGGAGCTGCAATAAAGAGAACAACGAGCGCCTGGATGACGAGTACTAGGTCCAGAGGCGTCTCAGTACTTGCCTGCATCGTGAGGCCACCTGCGCGGAGTGCTCCGAAGAGGAGGGCAGCAAAGACCGTTCCGACTGGAGTTCCGCGACCGAGGAGCGCAACAGTGATGGCATCAAAACCAAAGCTTCCACCCACGCCTGCAGTCATTGCAGGTTCAGATCCAAGAATTTGAACTGCGCCTCCAAGGCCAGCAAGTGCACCAGCAATAAACATGACTGTTGTGGTCGAGCGCCCTACTGAAATTCCTGCTGTGCGTGACGCCGCCGCATTTGCACCTACCGCACGGAACTTAAATCCCCATGTGCTGCGGTTGAGTAGCCACCAGACGCCACCTGCTGCAAGGAGTGCAATGATGAACCCAAGGTTGGCGCGAAGATCTGAACCAAAGAGATGTGGAAGTCGAGCAGACATCTTTACCTCTGGTGCTAGTGGATCTTGACGACCTGGACGCAAGAATGCAGTAGTGCTAAGCAACCAGAGCAAGAAATAACCTGCCACATAGTTGAGCATGATGGTGACGATAACTTCGTGCGCACCTGTGCGTGCTTTGAGGAATCCAACAAATCCTCCGTATAGACCTGCACATGCCATTGCTGCCGCAATTGCTGCAATTGCGTGGATCACGATTGGCATTTGAAAGTGGAAACCCACATAACTTGCACCGATTGCGCCTGCGATGAATTGTCCTTGAGCACCGATATTAAATAGACCTGCCTTGAAGGCGAGTGCAACGGAGAGTCCCGTGAGAATCAATGGAGATGCTGCAACTAAAGTCTCTGACAATGGGTAGAAACCATGCAAGAAACCTGCATCTGTTAATTGATTATCAAAAATTGATCCGCGGAAGAGCGCCCAGTAAGCGCCACCTGCGGTAGAGAGCGCTTTTGCGAACATGGAGAGAGGGCTTGCCTTAAGCGCAAGGACCTTTGAATCTGAGAATGCAACGAGGAGCCCGCTGACAAAGAGCGCCATTGCAAAAGCTAAAACTGGAAGTGCAAGTTTATTGAAGAACTTTTTCATTTTTTCACACCTGCCATCAATAGACCCAACTCTTCGCGTGATGTATCTGCTGGAACAATAGAAATGAATTCCCCGCGATACATCACTGCGATGCGATCTGCCAGGGCAACTACCTCATCGAGTTCAGTACTGAAGAGAAGCACTCCACGACCTGAATCACGCTCGGCGATAATACGTTCATGGACAAATTCAATAGATCCCACATCAAGTCCACGAGTTGGCTGAGATGCCACAACAAGTTTTACTGGGCGAGATAGTTCTCGGGCCAATACGACTTTCTGCTTATTTCCACCAGAAAGAGATGAGGCGGGATCTTTTGCAGATTGTGCGCGAATATCAAATTCAACTACACGCTTTGAGGCATTCTCTGCGACTGCACCTTGTGAGATCACTGGACCTCTTGCAAAGGGAGAAAGGTCGTGGAGATCGAGAATGAGGTTCTCCTCAATACTAAAAGATGAGATGAGTCCATCTTCCTCGCGAGACTCTGGGACGAATGCGATACCTGCATGGAGCGCATCGCGCACCCTACCCTTATGAATCTCTTGACCATCGAGGGTGATACGTCCATCAACATGTTCTTGTAATCCGACAATCGCTTCGGCGAGCTCAGATTGTCCGTTGCCTTGTACTCCTGCTACGGCAAGTACTTCACCTGCACGCAGCTCGAATGAAATATCTTTAACAAGTGTGCGGCCTGTGTGATCATGGATGTTGAGATGTTCAACTTTGAGGGTTACATCACCCAACTTAGGCGCTGACTTGTCGACATCAAGTGAGACTGGTCTTCCCACCATCAGGGATGCAAGTTCCTCTTGGCTGGCAGATGGTGATGCCGTACCTACAACTGCGCCTCGACGAATGATGGTGATCTTGTCAGCTGCTTCACGTACTTCGCGGAGTTTATGAGTAATGAAGACGATCGCGGTACCTTGATCACGAAGCTTCTTCATGTTACGAAGGAGTTCATCTGTCTCCTGTGGAGTGAGAACTGCAGTTGGTTCGTCGAGAATCAAAACCTTGGCGTCGTAAATGAGCGCGCGAATAATCTCCACGCGTTGCTGAATTCCAACGGGCAAATCTTCTACTAGCGCATCTGGGTCAACATCGAAGTTAAACTCTGCTGAAACGCGTTTAATTTCTCTGCGAGCTGTTTCAAGATCGAGGAAACCAGGCCCCTTCACCTTTTCGTGGCCAAGAACAATATTTTCTGCGACCGTGAAGACCGGGATAAGCATGAAGTGTTGATGCACCATGCCGATTCCCGCTGCGAGGGCATCGAGCGGCGAATCAATCGTTATTACTTTGCCATCCACGGAGATGGTGCCCTCATCTGGAGCGAGAAGGCCGTAGACAATATTCATTAACGTGGACTTACCTGCACCATTCTCACCGAGGATCGCGTGAATCTCTCCAGATTCAACTTTTAGATCGATGGAATCATTTGCTGTAAGTGCACCAAAGCGCTTTGTGATGCCGCGCAGTTCAAGGGACATGTACAGCAATCTACTCTTTTAAGCGTCTTATTACAAAGCAAAACGGAGTCAGTGATATCACTGACTCCGTTTTGCTTAAGAGAATTTCAGTTAATTACTTAGCTGAAACCTTTCCATTTGCAATGGCTGTTCCGAGCTTTGTAACTTCACCACGAAGTGCTGAAGGAACAACGCGGATGAGATCGTGGTAAGCAGCAAGCTTTGTTCCACCATTCTTGAGGTTACCGTTGTAACCTGTTGATGAGAACTTGCCAGCAGCTGTATCAGCGATAACAGTTTGAACTGAGATGTCGACACCCTTAACAACTGAAGTAAGGAGTACTGACTTGTACTGTGGAGCAGCAACGTATCCATCTGAGTCAACCCAGATTACAACTGACTTCTTAGAAGCAATTGAGTTACCTGCTGTTGCTCCACCAAGGCCACCAGCAACTGGGAAGATTACATCTGCACCCTGCTGCTCGAAGTTCTTAGAGATCTGAAGAGCCTTCGCTGAATCAGAGAATCCACCAACGAAAGTTCCGTCCTTCTTAGCTGTATCCCAACCGAGAACTGTTACTGACTTGCCCTTCGCCTTGTTGTAGTAAGCAACGCCCTTTGCAAATCCATCCATGAAGATTGTGACAGGTGGGATGTTAAGTCCGCCGTATGTTGCGACCTTACCGGTCTTTGATACGCCAGCTGCAAGGTAACCAGCCTGGAATGCAGACTCGTTTGTTGAGAACTGAAGTGGCTTAAGGTTTGAAAAGCTCTTACCTGGGTAGACAGATCCGTCAGCACCGTGATCCTGGCCATCCTGGTCAACGATTGCGAACTTCACTGTTGGGTTTGCCTTTGCAGCAGCGACGATTGCGCCGTTGATAAGGAAGCCAACGCCTACGATGATGTCGCACTTCTCATCAACAAGCTTCTTGATGTTTGGTGCGTAGTCAGCATCTGAAGTTGCTGCAAGATACTTAACAGCGATTGATGAGTTCTTCTTAGCAGCTGCCTTAGCGCCTGCCCATGCTGATGCGTTAAATGACTTGTCGTCTACGCCACCTGTATCAAGTGCGAGACATGCCTTTGTTGCGTTTGCAGCAGTTGCAGCTGGAGCTACACCGAATGCAAGAGTCGCAGCTGCGAATGCTGCAACAAGCTTTGTTGTCTTCTTCAAGGTTTCCTCCAAGGAACTTGTGATGTGTAGGACGAGCCTATCTATGCCGATTAAAAAATCCTAAAAAAGTCCGCACTTATCAGCGTGTGGCTTGTAACAATTAGGAAAACTCTCAACCCAGACTTGAAGGAATTGGCCTTTAACCGGCGATTTTCGAGGCGATTACCGCCGCTTTGTTGATAGAGGCACTTGCCGAGGTCAAGAGCGGTAGATAAGTCTTAAAGGTGATTCCTCCCCCAATGACTGTATAGCGGTGGCCATAAATTCCAGCATTGGGATCGAGAACATCGAGATATTGAGTCCCTGAAACTGCTTTTGCAATCACGTCATACATCGCCTTATCAACATGCTTTACAACCGAGGCATAGAGATACTTCTTGGAAGAAGGTGTGACAGTGACATATTGGTCTGGTTCGATCGTAATAAGTCCAACCGGTCTGAAATTCTTGCTCTTCTCTTTCGCCTTATTGCGCGCAACAATTGCCGCGAATACCTCTGTGTTGGATCCTGGTCGTGCAATGAAGATGACATCAGATCCTACATCCATTGCCTGCTTAGCAGCCGTTATGGAAGACCCATTTACATACTTCACGGATGACGTGACCGCTCGCTTTGAGGCAAGGACGCCCGCTAAGAAACCATTCTGATAGATATCTGCCTGATTGGGATTTGCGATCATCGCAACCTTGCCAGTTTTTGAAGCAAGAGCAGCACTAAAGCCCGCAAGGTATGCACCTTGGGTGTCAGCAAAAATCAATGAGGTTACGTTGAGGGCATCGATGGAAGCATCGTTGAGAATCGCAAATTGAGTATTAGGAAATTCAACGGCAATTGCCTGGATCAAAGGTGCATAGCCAGCTCCCACAAGAATGATGGGGTTGCAGTTCTTGGCAATGAGCGAACGAACTCGCTGATTGCGATCGGTCGTGGTGCCATCTGTCACTACGGGTTGAACGGTGAAGCTGAATTGCTTAGAAGCTTTCTCCAGCCCAGCTGCAGCAGCATCATTAAAGGAGCGATCTCCTCGGCCACCAATGTCATAGGCAATTCCAATCACCGGTGACGCAGCATGTGATGGCGCGGCAATAACTGCAGAAAATAAAATCACTATTGCAGTAACTGCGCCACGTATCTTCATTAGAGAACCACACCAAGATTCTTATATGTCGCTTCGATTGTCGACTGTGCGACTTCACGTGCCTTCTCTGAGCCTTGGTGAAGGATCTTTAAGAGATGACTTTCGTCCTCAAGGAGTTCAAGAGCATGTGCGCGAATGGGGCGGAAGTATTCAACAACTACTTCTGCGACAGCAGACTTGAAGTCCCCGTAGCCTTTGCCCTCAAATTCGTTTTCAAGTTCTGCAATAGTTTTGCCTGAAAGTGCAGAGTGAATTGTAAGTAGGTTGCTGATGCCTGGCTTTTCTGCCGTATCAAACTTCACTTCCCGACCAGCATCTGTGACCGCGCTCTTAAACTTCTTGAGGTTAACTTCTGGAGCATCCAAAATATCAATCAGACCAGATCCTGAACCTGATGACTTGCTCATCTTGGAGGTCGGATCTTGGATGTCGTAAATCTTTGCGCCCTGCTTGAGGATGAAGCCTTCTGGAATCTGGAAGGTTTGGCCGTATCGAGAGTTGAAACGTCCGGCGATATCGCGTGTAAGTTCGATATGTTGACGTTGATCTTCTCCAACCGGCACAAGATGTGACTGGTAGAGCAAGATATCGGCAGCCATGAGCATTGGATATGTGAAGAGCCCTACGCGTGCAGCGTCAGCACCAGATTTAGCTGACTTATCTTTAAATTGCGTCATGCGGCTTGCTTCGCCAAAACCAGTCATGCACTCCATGATCCAGCCAAGTTGATTGTGCTGAGGAACTTGCGACTGCACGAAGAGGGTTGACTTCTCTGGAGAGATTCCAAGAGCCAGCAATTGAGCAGCTGACATCAAGGTGCGCTTACGTAACAACGCGGGGTCAGTCTCAACAGTGAGGGCGTGGAGATCTACGATGCAATAGAAAGCGTCGTGGCCATCTTGGAGTTCAACCCACTGCTTGACCGCACCGAGGTAATTACCAAGGTGGAAGGAATCGCTTGTGGGCTGGATTCCCGAGAGGACGCGCTTAACAGTCATGTCGGTATTCTCGCATGACCACCCCTTCAAATTCACATGGATAAATCCATTGAATTATCACGAACGAGAGATTAATAAGCGCCCTACGCGCTTGCCTTCCATTGAAAGTACTGTGATTCGAATTCCATTGACGTTGAGAAGGTCACCCTCGACTGGAATACGACCCAGGAAGTGCATTACATAGCCACTGATTGTTTCGTATGGGCCTTCAGGAATATCTACTCCAGATTGCTCGGAGAGATCTTCAAGTGACATCAAACCATCTACTTCAAAATCACCCGTGCGCGAAGAGGCCGCCAGATCTTGTTCATCACCGTCATATTCATCTCGAATATCACCAATGAGGCATTCCACTAAATCTTCCATAGTGACTATGCCATCGGTTCCGCCGTATTCGTCAAGGACGATCGCAAGATGTTGGCGCTGTGCTCGCATCTCTGTCAGTGCCGGAAGGACGCCCTTTGTCCCGGGCAGGAACATAATGTTTCGAGTGAGCTCCTGAATTTTTGCTTGCGAGTTCGCAAGAGCAGGATCAATGAGATCTCGCACATGGATAAAACCAATGACCTCATCTGATGAGCCACGAACGACTGGATATCTCGAGTGTGACTTCTCGGCAGCGAGCGCGATTGCTTTTGAAATAGTGAGCGAACCGTCGATGAAATCAACTTCGGTTCTGGGAACCATAAGTTCATGAACTTGGCGCTCAGATGCATTGAAGACTTCTTCAACAATGTCGCGCTCTTCATCAGTCAACGCTGCATGACCGGTAACGAGATCGAGGAGTTCTTCTTCTGACATCTGCTCTCGGGCTTCTTTAGGATCAATTCCGAAGAGACGAACCACAAGGTCTGTTGATTTTGAGAGGAACCAGATAACTGGCCTAAATACATTTGCGATGATGTCGATGAATCCTGCTGACCACATTGCAATGGACTCAGAGCGGAAGAGCGCCAGTTTCTTAGGTGCAAGCTCTCCAAAGACGAGAGAGATGTAGGCGATGATTAAAGTCAGTCCCACTAAAGAAGTTGTGTTAGCAACGCTATGGCGCATCCCTTGTTCTTCAAGCCATGGGATTACAAATTGACCCAGCTTTTCCGCGCCAAGTGCTGCAGAGAGAAATCCAGAGAGCGTTACTCCCACCTGAACTGCTGCGAGAAGTCGGTTGGGATTGGAGTGGAGCTTGGCTACCTTGGCGCCTCGGCGACCTCGGAGGGCGACCTGACGGACTTGAGACTCTCGCAGGGAGATCAATGCGATTTCAGCCGCTACAAAGAGGGCACCTAGCAGAATCAGAAAGATGACTAAGGCGATGGGAGCAAATATCGAGCCATTGGGCGCAGAGTCCATAATGCAAGAAGTGTAGCGAGCCTCTTCCCTCGCGGTCTACGCGCAGATAGCCTATGCCCGTTGGTCAACCGGCCAACGCCTTACCCTCGGACCGTCGGGCACGTACCTGCCCGGATAAGGAAGTTAAAGAAATGGCATCAGTTGTATTTGATGGCGCATCACGCATCTACCCAGGCACAACCACTCCTGCAGTAGACAAGCTCAACCTCACCGTCGCAGATGGTGAATTCCTCGTGCTTGTCGGACCATCAGGTTGCGGTAAGTCAACATCACTTCGTATGTTGGCGGGCCTTGAAGAGATCGATGGTGGCCGCATTCTTATTGGCGATCGCGACGTAACAAACGTTGCTCCAAAGGATCGCGACATCGCAATGGTCTTCCAGTCATATGCGTTGTACCCACACATGACAGTTGCAGAGAACATGGGCTTCGCGCTCAAGATCGCTGGCGTCGATAAGGAAGAGCGCGACAAGCGCGTTCGCGAAGCTGCAAAGCTTCTCGACCTTGAGGCATACCTCGAGCGTAAGCCAAAGGCACTTTCAGGTGGACAGCGTCAGCGCGTTGCAATGGGTCGCGCAATTGTTCGCGAGCCACAGGTCTTCCTTATGGATGAGCCTCTCTCAAACCTTGATGCGAAGCTTCGCGTTGCAACTCGTACACAGATTGCAGCTCTACAGCGTCGCCTCGGAATCACAACAGTCTATGTAACTCACGATCAGGTTGAAGCTATGACCATGGGTGATCGCGTTGCAGTTCTTAAGGATGGCCTCCTCCAGCAGGTAGATACTCCTCGCAACCTTTACGACAAGCCAGCAAATGCATTCGTTGCAGGCTTTATCGGATCACCTGCAATGAACCTTCTTACAGCTCCTGTCTCAGGCGGCAAGGCTCACATGGGTGATCTCGATATCGATGTTCCAGCATCAGCTGGCTCATCAGTGACTGTTGGTATTCGTCCAGAAGGTTGGGTCCCTGCAGATAAGGGCTTCCACGTGCTCGTTGAGGTTGTTGAAGAACTCGGTTCTGATGCATTCGTATACGGAAAGCCAGCTGACACTAATGTGAAGTTCGCGAACTCAACAGATGAAGGCGCACAGGTCATCGTTCGTTGGGATCCAAAGAACCCACCAAAGCCAGGCGACACTGTTACCGTCGTAAACGTTCCAAATGCAGTACACCTCTTTGATTCAACAACAGGTGCACGTATTAACTAAGTAGATATAAAGAAAACCGGCCGTATGATTATCATACGGTCGGTTTTTTATCTTTCTCCCTTTTGTTGCTAATGGCGGAATCATCAAAGGAATCACTTTAAGAGTGTTGTCAGATTGTTGCAGCACGTTATCCTCGCCTTATGAAGAAATATTTTCGAGTATTCCTTGGATCTGGCGGAGAGCACTTCAAAGAGTGCCTTGATAACGGATTCATAGGTATCAATTACGGTTTTCCTGAATCGCTTACTCAGTACCTCGCAGAAACCTGGTCTGAAAGTAGAGGGAAGATTAAACCTCGCTACTTGGAATTTAATCCAAATAAAACTCCGGTTGGCGCTGGCCTGTCGAGCGGCGCATTGTGGACATTTGGAAAAGGTTTACAGCGAGGTGATTTGGTTTTCTGTCCAGATGGTTCAGGTAATTACTTTGTTGCAGAAGTGACAGGTGACTACCGATACGTTCCTGAATCTTTTTTTCCCCACCAACGTGAAGTTCTTTGGCGGAAATCAACATTTCCGCGATCCGACATGTCAGACGATTTAAAGAAGTCAACTGGTTCTACGCTTACAATCATTGATGTATCCAAATATTCCGAAGAAATCGAGAGACTTACGGGAGATTCGAGTAAGCCCTCACTGATGTCGACAGATGAGAGCGTAGAAGATCCAACTGCATTCGCACTCGAGAAGCATCTGGAAGATTTTTTAATTTACAACTGGTCACAGACTGAACTAGCTAAAAAGTATGACTTAGTTACAGATGACGGAGTTGTTGTGGCTCAGCAGTACCAGAGCGATACAGGACCAATCGATATTCTCGCAATAAGCAAAGATAAGAAAGAGTACTTGGTCGTAGAGCTCAAGAAGGGCCGAACAAGCGATGCCGTCGTTGGCCAAACTCTTAGGTATATGGGTTTCGTAAGAAATGATCTTGCTACAAATGGTGAAACAGTCCGAGGCGCAGTTATTGCCCTAGAAGACGATTTGAGACTCAGAAATGCGTTAAGCATGGTTCCAAATATCGATTTCTATAGGTACAAAATCGATTTCAAGCTAAATCCCATAGCTACCTGAAGTGACTAGAGATTTGAGAAGCGTTCGAAGAACGCTTTAAGGCGGTCGATTACGAACGCCTTTTGTAGTGCGTGTTCAGCACCGGCACTGAACATATTCTTGGCCGGTAGCAGTTTGGTCACGGCAGTTCCAGCAGTCTTCAGCTCCCCCGCCTTAAACGCCTTCTCCATCAATTCGGCTGTCGCTGACTTATCCAAGTTTTCTTCCTGAACAATCTTCTCAAGTTCTGCCTGTTTCTGGGCATCGACAAATTGACGCCAATTGCCTTCGACATCTGAGGCGTTATTGACTGAGTTCACAAATTGTTCGATGAGGTCTATCTTGCTTCGAAGCGACGGGCTGGCCATCACGGATTTCTTGATCGTAGCACGGATCTCTTTGTCAGCGGCTGCATCGGCACCTTGAAGGCTACGGATCAAAATCAAGATGTAATCGACATTTATTTCTACCTGCTTCACTAATTCAAGCTCGAAGACAAGATCATCAATGATTGACTCTTTATCGCCGTTCTTGAACTGCTTAAAGTAATTGTGAAGTTCGATATAGGTGCTCTGATAATCCTGAAAATCTCGGCCAGCCAAAATCTCGTTGCCTTTGAAGTCATCAAACGACATAAGGATGTTCTTCAAACGAAGAATCTGGTTATAGAGATTTACAAATACCTTTTTATCTTCATCAAGGGCTGGAATGTCACCTGGATCAAATGATGACGTGAACCTCTGCACCAAAGATGAATACTCATCGTAATACTCTTGATATGGCTTGAGAATGACGATGCCACCAGCCTCTTTGTTGCCAAAGAGTGAAATGGATTCGTTGGTCTCTTCTTCGAGGTCTCTAAAGCAGACAATGTTTCCGTAAGTCTTAACTGAATTGAGGATTCGGTTGGTGCGCGAATAAGCCTGCAACAAACCATGAAGGCGTAAGTTCTTATCTACCCATAAGGTATTTAGAGTTGTTGAGTCAAAGCCGGTCAAAAACATATTGACGACGATTACAAGATCAATCTCGCGGTTCTTCAATCGCCCAGATAGGTCCTTGTAGTAAGCCTGGAATCCATCCGATGAGGTGTCGTAATTCATGCTAAACATGGCGTTGTAATCCTTCAGCGCTGCCTCAAGGAAGTCACGTGATGATGCATCAAGATGAGCAGTCTCAAACTCTTCCTCGGGCAATAAGCCATCCGGATCATCTTCATTGGCCGCATAGCTATAGATGATGGCCACTTTGAGCCGTTCAGTGACAGGCAGATCCTTCTGAAGCTCTTTAAAGGTCGCGTAGTAACGTTTTGCTGCTTCGATTGAGGCTGTCGCCATAATCGAGTTAAAACCTGCAACGCGGCGATCTTTGAGTTCATACATCTCATTACGACGGGTCTTCTGATCAAAGTGCTCAAGCACGTATTGAGCAATCTTGGTTATGCGCTCAGGGGCCAAGAGCGCCTTTTCCGTATCAATCGCCTTCACATCGCTATCGACCAAATGTTCCGGCAACTTGATGGTGTTGACGTAATCAACTCGAAAAGGCAGGACGTTTCGATCGGTGATTGCATCGACGATTGTGTAGGTATGAAGCTTGTGCCCAAATGCTTGCTCTGTCGTGCGAAGTTTGACATCGTTACCTGTTGAAGAATTGGCAGCAAAGATAGGCGTGCCGGTAAAGCCAAAGAGATTGTAATTAGAGAAAGCCCTCTTGATTTCACGGTGCATATCGCCAAATTGCGAACGGTGGCACTCATCAAAAATCAGCACTACGCGCTTCTTGCTAATCTCATGCTGCGGGAACTGCTTGATAAAGATTGAGAGCTTCTGGATTGTGGTGACGATAATTCGCGCTGCTGGATCATCTAGCTTCTCTTTGAGCTCCCGCGTTGATTGGCTGCCATTTGCAGCACCCTTTTGAAAGCGGTCATACTCTTTCATCGTCTGGAAATCGAGATCTTTACGGTCAACGACAAAGAGCACCTTATCCACCGACGGCATCTTCGATGCGATCTGCGCAGTCTTAAAACTGGTCAAAGTCTTACCTGAGCCTGTTGTGTGCCAGATATATCCACCAGCATCAATGGTGCCCAATACCTTTTGATTTTCGCTCATGACAATCTTCTGCAAGACTCGCTCAGTCGCCACAATCTGATAGGGACGCATCACAAGCAACATCTGCTCGGATGTAAAGACACAGTATTTGGTGAGAATATTAAGAATCGAATGCTTGGCAAAGAATGTTTTACCAAAGGCCATCAAGTCATAGATTGGCTTATTGTTGGCATCTGCCCACCAACTGGTGAACTCGTAGCTATTGGAGCTCTTCTTTGCTCGAGAATTTCCAGCTACCTCTTTAATATGCCGATCTCGCACAGTATTGCTGTAGTACTTGGTATATGTGCCATTGCTAATCACGAATATTTGCACATATTCAAATAGCCCCGTACCCGCCCAGAAGCTATCTCTTTGGTACCTATTTATCTGATTAAAGGCCTCGCGGATATCTACCCCACGGCGCTTAAGCTCAACATGAACCACTGGCAAGCCATTGACCAAGATTGTTACGTCATAACGATTAGCTCGTACACCTTCTGCCTCATATTGATTCAATACTTGAACAGAGTTGTTATGAATATATTGCTTATCAATTAAGTAAATATTCTTAGTCTCACCGTTATCACGCTTAAGAACCCGAATGTGATCTTCCTGAAACCTACGAGTCTTCTCGACGATTCCATCTTTTTCGCTCGAGATACTTTCTACGAAGAATCTCTCCCACTCGGTATCAGTGAATTCAACCTTGTTGAGCTTCTCTAGCTGCTCTTTTAGGTTAGCAATCAACCCCGCCTCATCGGTAAGGCTGAGATATTCGTAAGCTTGACCTTGTAGCAATTCAATGAAGGCAGCTTCAAGTTGGCTCTCGGACTCGTAAGCCTTCGCCTTGCTAAAATGAGGATCAACCTCTGCAACTACTGTACTTTCAGAGGTGATCGCGATTGGCTCTATAAATTGAAAACTCATGCAACGTCCAGTTTTTTGAAATTAAGTAGTTTGCTTCGGTAATAGTCATACTGCTGACGTCGCGCAGTCATTTCCGCCGGCAATCCACTAGCAATGTCGTTAATAAGCGCATCTAATTTGTCCAACGTATTTACGATCATTTTCTGTGTTTCCAAGTCTGGAATAGGAACGACTAGGTTTCTAACATCACCGAGGGAAATGAATGGTTGTGCAGATGAAGATCTTGGCCAGAAAGATTCTCTATTTGTGTACCAAAAGAGGTACTTATCGAGCACCTGTGAATCTTTGGAGTAGAAATACATTGTGTTCTTGATGCAGGTCCACTTCCCAGACGCAAAGTAGGTCTTGCCGCAGCGAGCGCCGATTGCTGAAAGGACCACGGCCTCCCGGTCGAATTCAAATCCGGGCAACATGCCATCTGGTCCAGCCGCACTGTAGGCCAAGTAACCGTCTGTCGAATCAATGTAAGAAGCTTTAGTAATAGAGGTATTACCCCAGGACATTTCACATACCTCACCCATCGGAATCCACCGTACCCCCCCCTCTTCTACATGCTTGAACGAGAGGAGTTCATTTCGATAAAACTCATATTGGGATTTTCTTGCTTCTAGCTCTGCTTCTAGCTCTGCTTCTAGCTCTGTGAATTTATCGAGAATCTTGACGATCTCGTTTTGGATTTCGAGAGGTGGAACAGGAATAACTAATTTTTCAAATTTCGCCCTCGATATATATGGGATTGTCCCTGAATTGGAAACGGACGCTAATTCTTCAGTTTTGAGAGGCAAAAGATGAAGCAAATATCTGTTAAGCAATTGATCACCGCATACAAGACCAATAAATGTTTGATTTGTAATTAACGGCGTAGTCGTAATTGCATACCTTCCAAGTGACGCACTGCAAGATGCAATTACAGTGCCGGTCGGCATAACTTTAAGATTCATTTCAGAAATAACTCTCTCGGAGACTTTCAAGTCCGATAAGGAACCATGCAATGAATCCTTTTCAATGTCTTCTATTCGACACCAAGGTATGTGTCCATCGAAAATTTTAGGTCTATCACGCATTGGAACTATGAATTCACTACAAAGCTCTTTTAGTTGTTTGTACTCCACGCCTTCGGGGCAGAGTTTGGCGATGAGGTCGTCGATGTGGCTCATTATTTGGTGCCTTCGAGGTCGGCGACAATCTTGTCGATTTCTTTACGGAGGACTGATTGGCGAGCAACAATTTCAGATATGGATTTGTTGAGCTCTTTGATATCAATTACTTCGCGGGTGTCTTCTGCTTTGACGTAGGTGGTGACAGAGAGCGAGTAGTCGTTTTCGGCAACTTCGGAATGATCGATGAGGCGTGAGAAATACTCTTCATCTTTGCGGTCGGTGTATTGGGCAAGAATCTTGGAGATGTCTTCGGGGCGAAGTTTGTTCTTGTTGCCGAAGCGGGAGAATTCTCGTTCGGCATTGATGAAGAGGACTTTGTTGTCTTTCTTTGATTTCTTAAGGACCAAGATGCAAGTCTGGATGCCGGTTCCGAAGAAGAGATCTGGTGGCAGTTGGATAACGGTGTCGACGAAATTGTTGTCGACGAGGTATTTGCGGATCTTCTGTTCGGCGCCGCCGCGGTACATCACGCCTGGAAATTCGACGATTGCTGCAGTGCCATTGGTGGCGAGCCAGCTGAGGATGTGCATGGTGAAGGCAAGGTCTGCCTTGCTCTTAGGGGCAAGGACTCCCGCTGGTGAGTAACGGTTGTCATTGATCATCAGTGGGTTGGTGTCACCGTCCCACTTAATTGAATATGGCGGGTTAGAGACGATTGCCTCGAATGGTTCGTCATCCCAGTGAGCGGGTTCGGTGAGCGTGTCACCGTGGGCGATATCGAATTTCTCGTAGTTGATATCGTGCAAGAACATGTTGATACGGCAGAGGTTGTAGGTGGTGATGTTGATTTCTTGTCCGTAGAAGCCATCGGTGACGTTGTCTTTGCCGAGCACCTTTGCGAACTGAAGAAGAAGTGATCCTGATCCACATGCGGGGTCGTAGACCTTATTTACTTTCTTCTTACCAACGACAGTGATCTTGGCAAGAAGCTCTGAGACTTCTTGCGGTGTGAAGAATTCGCCGCCTGATTTTCCGGCGCTTGATGCATACATTGTCATGAGGTATTCGTAGGCATCACCGAAGGCATCGATGGTGTTGTCGGTGTAATTGCCGAGGGCGAGTTCGCCGACAGAATCGAGGAGCTTTACGAGAAGTTCGTTGCGCTTGATAACGCTTGCACCAAGTTTGTTGCTGTTGACATCAACATCATCAAAGAGGCCCTTGATATCAAATTCACTTGGTGTGCCAACGGCAGAGCCTTCGATGTTGCGGAAGATGCGATCGAGTGTTTCGTTGAGATTGGGGTCGTTCTTAGCGTTTGCACGGACGTTGACGAAAAGTTCGCTTGGAAGGATGAAGAAGCCTTTCTCTTCAACGGTTTCCTTGCGTCCAAACTCTGCCTCTTTATCCTTGAGCTTTGCGTAATCGAAATCTTTGAAGCCAGCTTTGCGCTGGTGGTCGTTGAGGTAGTTGGCGAGGTTTTCGGAGATGAAGCGATAGAAGAGTGTGCCGAGAACATATTGCTTGAAGTCCCAACCGTCGACGCTTCCACGGAGGTCGTTGGCGATCTTCCAGATCGTCTTGTGGAGCTCTGCTCTGTCGTTACTTGCCACTACCGGTATCCCCTATTCACTACCTTGAACCTCAACCATTACGTGACTCAAGGTATTAGTCGGCAATGACATGCCTGCCTAGATGCGAAGACTACTGGGCGGGACTCAGCAAAGACAGGAGACATCTGCCTTATTTCTATCAATCGTGACACTTAAAGTAGTTGAGATTTTGCTGTTTTTTCAATTGATTGGTCAGATTTCTCGATGATATAAAGAACCCCTCGGCAGAAATGCCCGAGGGGTTCCCGTTTAGCGGCTTAGCTAACTGGCGTCAGCAGAGCCGTCGTTCCTGCGACGGCTCTGCTTTTTCTTAGCCAAGTACTCAAAGAATAAGCGGATAAACGCCACCGTTACGCGGGTCCAATCGACGATTGGTTCCATACGACATCACCTCCTCTCACTCATCGTGTGACGGGGAATTTCACACGAATTACCCCTGGTTATGAGTGCGGCGAGTGATCGCCAAACAAGCAAAACTTATTTAGAAAAGGGCAGACAAAACCGAGTGCCAACAATGCTTGTGGATGAAAAATGACAAGAAAAAACCCACGTCTTTAGATTGAGGTGGGTAAATTCTTCTTAACGCCTAGCCAACTTTTATTTGGTAGCTCCAGACATCAAAGTCATCAAGATTAATTGAGGTAAATCCTCGAGATTCCAGCGCTGATACAGCTTGAGCGCGATGCTCGGTTGCATGATGAACAGTTTGAGAAAGAATTGTGCTGCGCTTAAAGACATGTTGCTCGCCGCGGAATTCGCGCGGAACATCTGCATCTGGAAGGCGAGATTGCTCAAGCAACATCGCATCAGATGAGCGAAGAACTTCTAGAACATAATGCACGTCCTTCATCTTAGGAGATTCTTCATCGTCATCTTTTAGTCGAGCATCCCAATCTGCTTTCTCTTCTGCGGTGAATGCTTCGCGATCAAGCAGGCGCCAGACATACCAGTTTGATGCACTAGCGATGTGGCGAACAATCGTGCCGACAGTCCACTCTGGGTTTACCGCATACGCATCGAGCGCTTCTTTCGGCATCGCCGCAATCTGTCCAATAACTTGCTGATTAGCCCAGGCCATATGCCTCAGAATTTTCTCCATATCCATGGCTGAAATAGTAGGTGGAGAAGGCGAAAACCCCCACAACTTTCTGTGGGGGTTTTCGATACGACTTGAAGGAACTAGCTATTAAGCCATTGCCTTTTTTAGATTTTCGTCAATTGAAGCGAGGAACTGCTGCGTTGTTTGATACGGCGCATCATTAGAGATCAAAAGAGCCAAGTCCTTTGTCATCTTTCCTTCTTCAACAGTCTGGATACAAACCTGCTCGAGAGTCTTTGTGAACTTCGCGAGCTCTGCATTGTTATCAAGCTTGGCACGGTGAGCAAGGCCCTGTGTCCACGCAAAGATTGATGCGATTGGGTTTGTTGAAGTCTCTTTACCAGCCTGGTGATCGCGGTAGTGACGTGTCACTGTTCCGTGAGCAGCTTCTGATTCGCAGAC
Organism: uncultured Candidatus Planktophila sp.; assembly: GCA_937975715.1. Classification (GTDB taxonomy): domain Bacteria; phylum Actinomycetota; class Actinomycetes; order Nanopelagicales; family Nanopelagicaceae; genus Planktophila. Next base: position 1,925 of record CALJUA010000009.1, on the reverse strand, counting down.
CTTTCCATCTGGTGTCATCAAAACAGATGTCATCAAACCAAGTGAGCCATAACCTTGCGCAACGGTGTCAGATTGAACGTCACCGTCGTAGTTCTTACATGCCCAGACGTATCCGCCCTCCATGCGCAATGACATAGCAACCATGTCATCGATAAGACGGTGCTCGTACCAAATTCCTGCAGCTTCGAACTGAGTCTTGAACTCCTTCTCGTATACCTCTTGGAAGATATCTTTGAAGCGACCGTCGTAAGCCTTAAGGATTGTGTTCTTTGTCGAAAGGTAGACAGGAAACTTGCGAAGAAGTCCGTAGTTCATTGAAGCGCGTGCGAAGTCGTAGATTGACTTATCTACGTTGTACATCGCAAGTGCAACACCTGATGATTCGAAGTCATAGACCTCGTGCTGGATTGGAGCTGAACCATCTTCTGGAACGAATGAGATAGTGAGCTTGCCCTTGCCTGGAACCTTGAAATCTGTCGCCTTGTACTGATCGCCGAATGCGTGGCGACCGATAACGATTGGCTTAGTCCAGTGAGGAACCAAACGAGGAACATTTGAGATGATGATTGGCTCGCGGAAGATAACGCCACCAAGAATGTTGCGGATAGTTCCGTTAGGAGACTTCCACATCTTCTTGAGGCCGAACTCTTCTACGCGGGCTTCGTCAGGAGTGATAGTTGCGCACTTGATGCCAACGCCGTGCTTCTGAATAGCCTTTGCAGCATCGATTGTGACCTGATCGTCTGTCGCATCGCGGTGCTCCATACCGAGGTCGTAGTACTCAAGATCGACGTCGAGGTAAGGCAGGATCAACTTATCCTTGATGAACTGCCACATGATGCGAGTCATCTCATCGCCATCAAGCTCTACAACTGTTCCTTCTACTTTGATTTTGCTCATCGTTACATATCCTTTACGTCGGCTTGCTTAGCGCGAACTGCTTCTGCTGCTTCCTTGAGAGATGCAACTTCTGATTCAGTCAACTTACTTTCAACAACTTTACGAATACCGCCCTTGCCAATCTCAGCTTCCACGCCGAGATATACGCCAGAGATTCCGTACTCGCCATCAACCCATGCACATACAGGCATTACTGCACCTGAATCTTCGATGACAGCCTTAGCCATACGAGCTGCAGCTGCTGATGGTGCGTAGTAGGCAGAACCTGTCTTGAGGAGAGCAACAACTTCAGCGCCGCCGTTACGTGTGCGATCTACGAGTTCGTCAATCTCTGCCTGTGACAACTTCTCTGAGAGAGGTGTTCCATCAACTGTGCAACGTGATGGGACTGGAACCATTGTGTCGCCATGTGAACCAAGTGTCAGTGTCTTTACAGATGCAACTGGGACACCGAGCTTTTCGGCGACGAAGTTTGTGAAGCGAGCTGTATCGAGCATTCCTGCCTGACCCATCACGCGGTTCTTTGGAAAGTTTGTTGCAATCTGTGCAAGTGCTGTCATCTCATCGAGTGGGTTTGAAACCACGATGATGACTGCGTTTGGTGAATGCTTTGCAATGTTTTCGGCAACACCGCGAACGATTCCTGCGTTAACTCCGATGAGATCCATGCGGCTCATACCAGGTTTGCGTGGAAGTCCTGCGGTGATAACAACTACATCTGAGTTCGCTGTCTTTTCATATCCTGCACCATCAGCAGTTGTAGTTGCGCCAACAATCTTGGTTTCAAAACCTTCGATGGAGCGCGACTGGTTCATGTCGAGAGCGAGACCTTCAGGCTTGCCTTCAACGATGTCGGTAAGAACTACCTCATCGAAAATGTTGTATTCAGCTAAACGAAGAGCTGTGGTTGATCCATAGAATCCTGCACCGACAACGGTGACTTTCTTTGCCATTTTGCGTCCTATCGTAGGTATCTTGACGTCGAGATAACTCTACAGGCCTTTTGGAAGCGCCACGGCCAGGGC
>CALJUA010000008.1 GCA_937975715.1 uncultured Candidatus Planktophila sp. | reverse complement strand
TCCAAGAAGTTGACCACATCAGCGCCGTTTTGAGAGATGTATTGCGAAAAGCCTGAAGTTGCAGCGCTCACCGCAGCCCAAGTAAGTGCAACTGGCGCAAAGACCAAGACGTTTCGGACAACCGTCAGGATGCGCACGAGCCGAGCTGAAGCTGTTCCGGCAGTTGTGGTTGGGTGGGGGAGATACTCGATTGGGTTGAGCTCTGCCCAGATATGGAGATCCTTCTTGCTATCAATGGCTTCGAGAAGTCCGCTGAGATATGGATCGCTCTGGAGATTATGTTTCGAAACCCATTGCGAGATTCGAGAAGCTAGCGCGTCAATCGCTTGTGGTTTACGTGGTTTACGTGGCATTCCGCGAGTCTAATGCAGACAGGGGCGAGCGCAAAGATAAGGTGCACCTCATGAAGAATCCTCGTGTAATCGTGGCCTCCATCCTCGCCCTAGCCCTCGTGGCTCTTGCAACTTTAGGAGTAATGAATATGAACTCATCTGACACGCCTGCAGCAGTTGGATCGCTGCCAACTGTTTCAGCTAATACAGGCGAAGTTCCAACTGTTTCAGCACCGACAGGTACACCACCTGCTGAATTAACAACAAAAGACATCATCGTTGGAACAGGTGCAGAAGTACTCCCAACATCAACTTTGACTGTGCACTACTACTTGATGGCATGGTCTACCGGAAAAGTAATTGAATCTTCTTGGGTTGGTCAACCTGCAACATTCCCATTGGCACAAGTGGTTGAGGGATGGCAGAAAGGTCTACCTGGTGCAAAAGTTGGCGGACGTCGCCTTCTTGTCTTGCCACCATCAATGGGTTACGGCGCAGCAGGTGCTGGACCAATTGGTCCCAACGAAACCTTGATCTTCGTCGTAGACATCATCGGTGTCTCTTAGGGCACAGTGATTAGGCTTTAAACCAAACAGTAGTACCTGACGGAATCTTTCCATCGACCAAGGGCTGAGTACTTAAAAGTACTTGGCCCTTTGGCATTGGGTACTTGCCACCCTTGAAGTTGGTGATGCAGTTCCAGCCATTAGGGCGGCTGAAGTGCAGAACATCTTCACGGGTTGTCTTATGCCATGTGATTTCTTCTTCGCACTGAAGTTCACGACGCAGCTTGAGCGCCTTGCGGAAAATCTCAAGCGGAGTCTCCTCGCGACCGTTCTGTGCCTCAACCGAGTAACTTCCAAACCACTCTGGTTGTGGAAGATGGGGAGCGCCTTCGCCAAATCCAAAGTTCTTTCCCTCGCGAGTCCAAGGAAGCGGAACACGACATCCATCGCGGCCCTTCATCTGCTTGTGATTGCGAAGGTATTGAGGATCTTGGATTTGATCTTCAGGAATATC
>CALJUA010000007.1 GCA_937975715.1 uncultured Candidatus Planktophila sp. | reverse complement strand
TTGATGCCGGCGTTATGAAGGATCGCGCAACACTTTCTTACGATTGGAGCAAGGCTCCAGAAGAAATTTCCTTCTCACTCGATGAAGCTGATTTGATGACAACTATGGATGGCAAGTACATTCTTAAGGCAATTGACGCGGATACAACTCAAGTGACATACCAACTTGGCGTTGAACTCTCGTTGCCGGTTCCTCGCATGATGATTTCAAAGACAGAGAAGTCAACAATTGATCAGGCTCTTAAAGAGCTGCAGGCTCAGTTCGAATAATGTCGTACACAATTGGAATTGACGTAGGTGGCACCAAGGTTCTTGGTGGAGTTGTTGGTACTGATGGAAAAGTTCTCACAACTTCGCGTCGCGATACACCACGCGAAGGCGGAAGTGCTCTTACCCAAACAATTGCAGATGTAGCGCTCGAACTCGCAGCTCAATATCCAGTAACAGCAGTGGGGCTTTCTGCAGCTGGTTTTGTCTCCTCCGATCGCAAGACCATGCTTGCAACTCCCAACATTGCGGGGTGGAACGGCGTTCAACTTGATGCTGAACTCACCGCTCTCATTAATCTTCCAGTTGTTTTAGAGAATGATGCCAACGCTGCTGCTTGGGGCGAAAGAACATTCGGTGCCGGCAAAGGTAAGCAGAATATGTTGATGGTCACCGTTGGTACTGGCGTCGGTGGCGGAATTATTGTTAACGGCCAATTACTCCGTGGTGCATTTGGTATCGCGGCAGAGATTGGTCACCTTCGCGTTCTTCCGGAAGGCCATCTCTGTGGCTGTGGAGCACGTGGTTGTTTCGAGCAATATGCATCAGGCAATGCACTTCTTCGCCATGCGCGTGAAGCAATTGCAGCAAGCCCTGATTTAGCTCGCAACCTCCTCTCACGTGGAGATGGAACTCTTGAAGGACTTACCGGTCGCGCAATTACTGATGCAGCTCGAGAAGGTGATCAAGTTGCTGTCTCTGCATTCAATACAACTGCCCAGTGGCTTGGCGCAGGAATTGCTTCTCTCTCAGTGATTCTCGATCCTGAATGCGTTGTTATTGGTGGCGGAGTCGTTGATGCGGGCGAGATTCTCCTTGCACCAACTCGCGCTGCGATGGAACGTTATATGCCATTTGCGGGCAAGCATCCTTATCCGAAGATCATTGCAGCAACTCTCGGCAATGAAGCTGGGCTGGTAGGCGCAGCAGACTTAGCTCGAGGCTAATTCTCCTCAGGGTAAGCAACACCAATTTGGCGTCGAATCTCATCCATCATCGCCATCATTTCAATACTTGTCTCATGTGTCATCAGTGGTGACTCGATCTCTCCCGATTGAACAACTCGAGCAAATTCGCGCGCCTCTTCTCGTAGCCCCACGCCTTGATAATTCTTTGGAAATTCCGTTACATCGCCAGCTGTCGTGATTAAGCGATAGGAGGTTGGAGCGAAGAAATAATCATCGAGCTCTAACCGAGCTTTATCTCCTGCAATCAATGCACTGACGCTGCCGCGAGCTGCCATCGTGCATGACAACATTGCATGTGCGCCGCTTTCGTATGTCAGAATCATGGAGGTATTCAGATCGACCTGCTCATCAGTCAAGGTGGCAATAGCTGTAATTGTTTTCGGCGATCCAAGAACAATGTGCGCGATTGTGAGCGGGTAGATTCCTAGATCGAGAAGTGCGCCTCCACCTAGGTGTGGCTCCCAGAGGCGTGGTGCTCGTGAATATGGAATGTTCTGTCCATGGTCTGCGACAACGGTATGAATCTGACCGAGCGCACCATCTGTTATGAGTTTTTTAATCTCGTGGATATGGGGGAGAAAGCGAGTCCACATAGCCTCCATGAGAGGAATATTGTTTTCGCGAGAATATTGAACCAAAATCTCCGCTTGTGGCTGATTGATAGTGAATGCTTTTTCGCAGAGAACCGGTTTGCCAGCCCTCATAGCAAGAAGGGCATTCTCGAGATGCATAGGGTGAGGCGTTGCTACATAAATCGCGTCAACTTCTGCCTTCACAAGTTCTTCATAACTTCCAAAAGCGATACATCCCGGAAAATCAGCGGCAAATGCATTGGCAGAATCAAGGGTGCGTGAACCGACAGCCGATACAGAGTGATTCTCAAGGAGTTGTAGATCTTCAGCAAAGCGACGTGCGATATTTCCTGAACCTAATATTCCCCATTTGAAATCGCTCATACAACCGCTCCATCACTATCGTCATTTCCTGGCTTCTGCCACCAGCTCTTTATCGTTGCAAGAATATGCGTAA
>CALJUA010000006.1 GCA_937975715.1 uncultured Candidatus Planktophila sp. | reverse complement strand
CTTACGCCTTCTTTCCATAGTTCGGAGCATCAGCAACATCGAGAACATCGTGTGGGTGGCTCTCTTTAAGACCTGCTGATGTAATTTGAATGAGTCGACCTTCGCGGCGAAGTGTTTCGATATCAGGTGCTCCTGCATATCCCATTCCGCTGCGCAATCCACCGACAAGTTGATGAACAACAGATGCGACAGTTCCCTTGTAGGCAACTTTGCCTTCGATGCCTTCTGGAACCAACTTATCTTCTGAGAGAACGTCATCTTGCATGTAACGATCCTTGGAATATGACTTCTTCTCGCCACGTGATTGCATCGCACCGAGTGAACCCATTCCACGATAGCCCTTGTACTTACGACCATCGATTTCAAAGAGTTCGCCTGGTGATTCTTCGCAACCTGCAAGAAGTGAACCGAGCATCACTGTATGCGCTCCGGCAACAATTGCTTTAACGATGTCACCTGAATATTGAAGTCCACCATCTGCAATCAACGGGATGCCAGCCTTATTGCAAGCCTTAGCTGCCTCCATGATTGCTGTGACTTGTGGAACGCCTACACCTGCAACAACGCGAGTTGTGCAGATAGATCCTGGACCAACGCCTACCTTGACAGCATCTGCACCAGCGTTGATAAGTGCCTGCGCACCTGCACGTGTTGCGATATTGCCGCCAATGATTTCGGTGGTAGGTGAAAACTTCTTAATACGCGCAATGGATTCGAGAACTGCGCGGTGATGACCGTGTGCGGTATCAACAACCACCACATCGACTCCAGCATCGATAAGAGCCTGTGCGCGAGCAAAGCCATCATCACCTACACTAACGGCTACTCCCGCCAATCCGACATTCTTTACAAGTTTGACGTGTGCAACTTGTTCTTCGATCGGCAGGTTGCGGTGAATGATTCCGACTCCGCCCGCCTTTGCCATCGCGATCGCCATCGCTGACTCTGTAACGGTATCCATTGCAGATGAAACCAGCGGAACAGCCAGAGAGATATTGCGGGTCAACCAGGTCGAGGTGTTGACCTCGGATGGGACCACATCAGATGCATCGGGAAGGAGCAGGACGTCGTCGTAAGTCAGGCCAAGGAGCGCGACCTTCTCTGAATCGATGGTCATCTACTCTCCTTCTGGTTCTGCGGTGGGTAATTCTAACCTGTGGCTAGAGCCGCAAACTCTATAGACCTAGGGCCCGCTGAATCTCCTCGCAGGCATTGCCTAAACCGAATACCAGAGTGGCATCCGAGCACTCGTCGGCATCCCAGCCAGGGCCTCCTAGAAGGATGCGTGGAGCAGGTCTGACCATTGGAAGCTGGCGATAGAAATCTGGGTCAGCATTGGATGGAAGTAGAGCCCAAAGGAAAACTGCTGGCGGTGCCAGACGAGTAATCGTTGCAGCGACGGCTTCAAAAGGAGTTCGGGCACCTAGGAAGTGAGTCTTGATTCCAAGTTCGCAGAGCTTTGCTTGAAGTGCGTGCAATGGAAGTGAATGTTGTTCTTCACCCACTGCTGCAAGTAGAACAGGATGGCCATTAACTGGCGCTTCACATTCACCTGATCGTTCACGGAAAACTTTCTTCAGTGTTTCAGAGAATGCATGTTCGATCTCAATGCCTTGACCTGATTCTTCCCACGATTCACCAATTGCAATAAGCGTTGGAACAATGATTTCGTGCCACGCTTCTTCAACGCCATGTACTTCTAATTCAGTGCGCAGAGTCTCTTCAACGAATGCGATATCAAATGCTTGTAGGGCTTTATTAATTCCAGCTACAACATCTTCACGCACTTCAAATTCGCGAACAATCTTTGAAAGCTTTACTGCGCCTTTTGCTTTCTTCGCTTTCTCAGCTGCATCACTCGGTGCAACGCCTGCGCTAATAAGTCGGCGCATCAAAGTGAGCTTCATGAGATCTGCTGGGCAGTAACGGCGGTGCTCGCCGGCTTCATGAGTCGAAGGGCCTAAGCCATAACGGCGATCCCATGTACGAAGTGTGGCTGGAGCTACCCCGAGACGACGGGCCACTGCCGCAACGGTGAGGAGCTCCTCATCCTTCTTCGTCTCTGCCATGGCGCAAGAATGGCGGAGAGTGCCGAAAGTCACCAATCGAAAATCGGACATTTGGGACCTATCTGGGAATATGAACAACTTTTGGAGCGTTACCCCTTGAACAACCCATGAAACGGTTGTACTGTCGGGCTTCGTACGGCACGTTCTACGCAAGGAGAGAAG
>CALJUA010000005.1 GCA_937975715.1 uncultured Candidatus Planktophila sp. | reverse complement strand
CTGCAGCATCAGCAGAACCTCCGGCCATGCCACCCGCAACAGGAATCGATTTCTTTACCTCGATATGGACATCGACATCGAGATCAAACTTCTCGCCAATGAGCTGTGCAGCTTTTACTGCAAGATTAGAGCCATCCTCAGGAACACCATATGTCTGCTCGCCGGTGATAGAGATTGTGACACCACTACCAGCATGCGACTTTGTAATGGTGACATCATCAAAGATAGAGACAGCCTGAAAAACGGAGACCAGATTGTGATACCCGTTTGCTTCGCGCGGGCCGACAGATAACTGCAAATTGACCTTTGCAGGCACTCGCACGGTTACTGAATTAAGAGGCACGTTATGACCCTACCGCTATCTCGTGTTGGGCGATAGCGACAAAGCTTCCGATCTCTAGTGCTTCTCCGCGAAGGGTTGCATCGATACTTGCCGCTTGTAGAACTGCTTCAGCCGGGGCTGAACCTCCGTAACGAGATGAGAGCGCAGATCTCAACATCTTGCGGCGTTGAGCAAAGGCAAGGTCGATAATTTCGAAGGTTCGCTTGCGAAGAGCTTCATCGCCAGGTGTTGCGCGGCGGGTAAAGGCAACGAGCTTTGATTCAACGTTTGGAACCGGCCAGAAGATCTGACGCGATACAACGCCAGCACCTGTGACATCAGCCCACCATGCAGCTTTTACGCTGGGAACTCCGTACTCTTTTGTTGAAGGCTTTGCAGCGAGTCGATCTGCAACTTCTGCCTGCACCATGACAACACCGGTGCGTAGCGTTGGAAATATCTCCAACATATGCAAGAAAACTGGAACAGAGACGTTGTAGGGCAAATTTGCAATCAGCACCGTTGGGTTGATTGGCAATGATTCAATCTGCAACGCATCTTTATTAATAACAGTGAGCTTCTCAGGGTTGTCAGCATGCTTTGCAGCAGTGATGGGAAGTTGCTCAGCAAGGCGCTTATCGATTTCAACAACCACAACTGCTTTTGCCTCTTGCATCATCGCAAGGGTGAGTGATCCGAGCCCTGGTCCGATCTCAAGTGCAACATCATCAGGCTGAACGCCGGCAGTGCGAACAATCTTCAAACATGTATTGCCGTCATGAACAAAGTTCTGACCTAAAGACTTTGATGGTTTGAGATCCAGTGCTGCTGCTAGCTCGCGAATCTCTGCGGCGCCTAGAAGGCTCATGCAAAGGATCCAAAGACGCGCTCGGTGTTCTTGGAGAGCGCATCACAGAGTTGCGCTAAATCCTCGCCGCGCTCTGCAGCCATCGCTCGCACAATCGTCGGAATCTGCGCAGGAGTGTTCTGCATTCCGCGATGAGGGGTCGGCGCTAAGAATGGTGAATCTGTCTCAACCAACAATTGGTCGTGAGGCACAAGTTTGACCGCTTCGCGCAGAGCTGGCGCATTCTTGAAGGTCATCGTGCCGGCAAAAGAGAGGATGTATCCGCGTTCTATACAGACCTTCGCCATCTCTACATCGCCAGAGAAGCAGTGAAAGACTGTCTTTTCAGGGGCGCCGACTTCAAGCAAGACCGAGAGAACATCGTCGTGCGAATCACGATCGTGGATCACCAGCGCTTTGTTGGTCTTCTTCGCCATTTCGATATGCCACTTAAATGACTCTTGTTGCACGCCGCGAAGTTCAGGTGGTGTGCGGAAGTAATCCAAACCTGTCTCGCCGATAGCGCGTACTCGAGGCATGTGTGCAAGTTTTTCAATAATTGCTA
>CALJUA010000004.1 GCA_937975715.1 uncultured Candidatus Planktophila sp. | reverse complement strand
CCATGTTATGAAGCTTTGACTTAGCGAACTCAACACCAGCACGTGCGACTTCTACCGGGTTGCCAACGCCATTTCCAGGTTCTGGCGCAAAGACAGGTACCCCAACAGATTCACCAACAACTTGAAGTTGATTGACTGCATTTGGACGTTGAAGATCTGATGCAACAAGAATCGGTGTATCGCCTTGATCCTTATAAAACTTGGCCAGCTTTGCAGCGAGAGTTGTCTTACCAGCACCTTGAAGACCAGCCAACATGATGACGGTGGGTGGGTTCTTAGCAAAGCGAACGCGACGGGCTCCCCCACCAAGAATCTCAGTGAGTTCTTTATTGACTAAATCGAAGATTGCTTGCGCTTGATTAACGCCCGATTGCAGTGTTGGTAAGAGTTCAAGAGTGGAAGTTTGTACTCGAGATACAAATTGTTCTACGACTGGAAGCGCTACGTCGGCTTCAAGGAGAGCTTGGCGAATTTCAGAGACGGCGTTCTCGACGTCTCCTCCAGATAGTTTTCCTCGTCCTCGGAGTGTTCCAAAGATTCCAGAGATTCTGGAGGAGAGCGCGTCGAACATGTGCGCAGTCTATATCGCTTCGATACCTTGTTCTCCCGTGCGAACACGTACCACCTGATCTACTGGCGTGGTCCAGACTTTTCCATCACCAATCGAGCCAGTATTAGCTGCTTTCACAATCACATCAACAATCTTTTCTGCATCAACATCGTTTACGAGAACTTCAAGTCGAACTTTAGGTATGAGGTTGACCGTGTATTCGGCGCCTCGATAGACCTCTGTATGTCCAAGTTGGCGACCAAAACCACTAGCTTCAGAGACGGTCATCCCTGTTACTCCAGCACTCTTCAGCGCTTCTTTTACCTCATCGAGTTTAAAGGGCTTCAATATTGCTGTTATGAGTTTCATAGAACTGCTCCTCCGCGAGATGAACTTGTATATTCATATGCACTTTCTGCATGTTCGATCAGATCGATTCCTTCTTGCTCGACTTCCTTTGTTACACGGAATCCGATTGTCTTTTCGATAACGATTCCAATAAGTAGTGTCATCAAGAATGAATACACACCAACAAATGCAACACCATAGGCCTGCTTACCTAATAGATCGAAGCCTCCTCCAAAGAAGAGTCCATCGAGTCCAACGCTATTGACTGCAGTTGAACCAAAGAGACCGATAGCAAGAGATCCCCAGATTCCGCCTACAAGGTGAACGCCGACAACGTCGAGTGAATCATCAAACCCGAATACATACTTCAAGCTCACTGCAAGAGAGCAGAGGACGCCCGCAATGATTCCAATTACAACCGCTGCCCAAGGTGCCACAAAAGCGCACGCAGGAGTAATCGCAACGAGTCCTGCAACAGCACCTGATGCTGCACCGAGAGAAGTCGCATGACCGTTACGAATCTTCTCAACAATTAACCAACCGATAAGCGCTGCACCAGTAGCTACCTGAGTGTTGAGGAAAGCAAGTGCTGCGGTTCCATTTGCGGCAAGTGATGATCCTGCGTTAAAACCAAACCACCCGAACCACAAGAGACCTGAACCAAGCATCACAAGTGGCAGTGAATGTGGGCGCATAGGCTCTTTGTGCCATCCGACTCGCTTACCAAGAAGAATTGCAAGAGCTAACCCAGCTGCACCGGCATTGATGTGAACAGCGGTTCCTCCGGCGAAATCTTCAAGTCCCTTGCCTGCAAGAAACCCAACGCCAGTGACCGTATCGCCTACTTTATGTCCGAAAGCAAAGACCCAGTGCGCGACTGGGAAGTAGACAAGAGTGCTCCACACAGCGACGAAGACTGACCATGAAACAAACTTTGTGCGGTCAGCAATTGCACCGGAGATAAGTGCTGGTGTGATGATTGCAAACATCAATTGGAATGCAGCAAATACCAGAAGCGGAATTGGGTAGATGCCACCATTGTTGGTTAACTCATTCACGGAGTTTCCAAGATCGGCGATTGAGAAACTGCCGTACCACGCAGACTCCCCCTCGTGACCAAATGCGATTTCAAAGCCGTAGATCACCCAAAGGATGCTGACGATTCCCATAGTGACCATCGACATCATCAACATATTGAGAACACTCTTTGTGCGAACCATTCCACCGTAGAAGAATGCAAGACCAGGAGTCATCAGTAAGACGA
>CALJUA010000003.1 GCA_937975715.1 uncultured Candidatus Planktophila sp. | reverse complement strand
CTTACGCCTTCTTTCCATAGTTCGGAGCATCAGCAACATCGAGAACATCGTGTGGATGGCTCTCTTTAAGACCTGCGGATGTGATTTGAATAAGTCGACCTTCGCGGCGAAGTGTTTCGATATCCGGAGCGCCTGCATATCCCATTCCACTGCGCAATCCACCGACGAGCTGGTGCACAACAGATGCAACAGTGCCCTTGTAGGCAACCTTGCCTTCGATGCCTTCTGGAACCAACTTATCTTCTGAGAGAACGTCATCCTGCATGTAACGATCCTTAGAGTAAGACTTCTTCTCACCACGTGATTGCATCGCACCGAGTGAGCCCATGCCGCGATAGCCCTTGTACTTGCGGCCATCGATTTCAAAGAGTTCGCCTGGCGATTCTTCGCAACCGGCAAGGAGCGAACCGAGCATCACTGTATGTGCACCAGCAACAATTGCCTTAACGATGTCTCCTGAATATTGAAGTCCACCATCTGCAATCAATGGGATGCCAGCTTTGTTACAAGCTTTTGCTGCCTCCATGATCGCTGTAATTTGCGGAACGCCTACACCTGCAACAACGCGAGTTGTGCAGATAGATCCTGGACCAACACCAACCTTGACTGCATCTGCACCAGCGTTGATGAGCGCCTGCGCGCCGGCACGGGTTGCAATATTGCCGCCGATGATTTCAATTGTTGGTGAAAACTTCTTTATGCGCGCGATGGATTCAAGAACTGCGCGGTGATGACCGTGTGCAGTATCGACAACAACCACATCGACACCTGCATCGATAAGAGCCCGTGCGCGAGCAAAGCCATCATCGCCTACACCGACAGCTGCCCCTGCAAGTCCAACGTTTTTAACCAGTTTGACGTGAGCAACTTGTTCTTCAATTGGAAGGTTGCGGTGAATGATTCCGACTCCGCCGGCCTTAGCCATCGCGATCGCCATCGCTGATTCGGTAACGGTATCCATTGCAGATGAGACCAACGGGACGGCCAAAGAGATATTTCGGGTCAACCAGGTCGAGGTGTTGACCTCAGATGGGACCACATCGGATGCATCGGGAAGGAGCAATACATCGTCGTAAGTCAGGCCAAGGAGGGCAACCTTCTCTGAATCGATGGTCATCTACTCTCCCTCTGGCTCTGCGGTGGGTAATTCTAACCTGTGGCTAGAGCCGCAAACTCTATAGACCTAGGGCCCGCTGAATCTCCTCGCAGGCATTGCCTAAACCGAATACCAGAGTGGCATCTGAGCACTCGTCAGCATCCCAGCCCGGACCTCCCAGAAGGATTCGCGGAGCCGGTCTGACCATCGGAAGCTGGCGATAGAAATCAGGATTGGCATTCGATGGAAGGAGCGCCCACAAGAAAACAGCTGGCGGCGCCAATCGAGTAATCGTTGCAGCCACTGCCTCGAAGGGAGTGCGTGCTCCAAGGAAGTGGGTCTTAATTCCGAGTTCGCAGAGCTGGGCTTGAAGGGCGTGCAATGGAAGTGAATGCTGCTCTTCACCAACGGCTGCTAGCACAACAGGGTGGCCGTTAATCGGAACTTCACATTCGCCAGAACGTTCACGGAAAACTTTCTTTAACGTTTCAGAGAAGGCATGTTCGATCTCAATGCCCTGTCCGGATTCTTCCCATGATTCGCCGATTTCAATGAGAGTAGGAACAATGATTTCGTGCCACGCCTCTTCAACGCCATGTACTTCTAATTCAGTGCGTAAAGCCTCTTCCACAAAAGCGATATCAAATGCCTGTAGTGCTTTATTAATTCCGGTTACGACATCTTCACGGACTTCAAATTCACGAACAATATTTTCAAGTTTTACTGCGCCCTTTGCTTTCTTTGCTTTTTCTGCTGCTTCACTCGGTGCAACACCAGCGCTAATGAGACGGCGCATCAAAGTCAGCTTCATCAAATCTGCCGGGCAGTAACGGCGATGCTCTCCTGCCTCATGAGTGGACGGTCCGAGACCGTACCGGCGATCCCAGGTGCGGAGCGTGGCTGGCGCTACCCCGAGGCGGCGGGCGACAGCTGCAACGGTGAGGAGCTCCTCATCCTTCTGCATCTTCGCCATGGCGCAAGGATGGCGGAGAGTGCCGAAAGTCACCAATCGAAAATCGGACATATCGGGCGTTCTTGGGAATATGAACAACTTGTGGAGCGTTACCCCTTGAACAACTTATGAAACGGTTGTACTGTCGGGCTTCGTACGGCACGTTCTACGCAAGGAGAGAAGCTATGAACATTAATCCTCAAGCACCACGCCCTGTAGCAGATGAATGGGAGTGGCAATTTGATGGTGCATGCCGTGGGATGGATCCAGAGATGTTCTTCCATCCTGATGGAGAGCGCGGTCCCCGTCGCCGCAATCGCGAGAACGCTGCGAAAGCTGTCTGTGCATCATGCCCAGTCATGCAGCTCTGTCGCGATCACGCCCTAGCCATTCAGGAGCCGTATGGAATCTGGGGCGGTCTCTCAGAAGATGAACGTGCAGCAATCTTATCTCGCCGAGGATATACACGGATTTCCGAAGCGTCATAAGTTTCTGCAAGAAAAAAGAAAACCCCGCCTCGCAAGAGACGGGGTTTTGCTTTTACTCAACGTTAGTGGCTGTGGCCACCAGGTCCATGTGAGTGACCATGGCCAGCAGCTGCTGGTTCTGCATCTGCTGGACGCTCGAAGACAACTGCTTCGGTTGTAATGAACATCGCTGCGATAGATGCCGCGTTAGCAAGTGCTGAACGGGTCACCTTTACTGGATCGATAACGCCATCCTTGCGAAGATCGCCATAGACATCAGTTGCTGCATTGAAGCCCTCGTTCACTGGAAGAGCACGAACCTTTGCGACTACAACATAGCCCTCAAGTCCTGCATTCTCTGCGATCCAACGAAGTGGTTCGTCACATGCCTTACGGACAAGTGCGACGCCGACTGCCTTGTCGCCAGTAAATCCGAGGTTGTCGTTGAGAGCATCAGCTGCATGCACAAGTGCTGCGCCTCCACCGATAACGATTCCTTCTTCTACTGCTGCGCGAGTTGCAGAGATTGCATCCTCAAGGCGAAGCTTCTTCTCCTTGAGTTCAACTTCTGTATGTGCGCCGACCTTGATAACGCAGACTCCACCAGCGAGCTTTGCAACGCGCTCTTGGAGCTTCTCCTTATCCCAGTCTGAATCTGAGTTTGCAATCTCATTGCGAAGCTCTTGTACGCGGGCTTCAACAACCTTTGCATCTCCTGCACCGTCAACGATTGTTGTTGCATCCTTTGTGATGACGATGCGACGTGCGCGACCGAGATCAGTCAACTGAACTGCATCAAGCTTCATACCAACTTCAGCTGAGATGACCTGTCCGCCGGTAAGGATTGCGATGTCCTGAAGCATCGCCTTACGACGATCTCCAAAGCCAGGTGCCTTTACTGCTGCTGATGTAAAGACTCCGCGCATGCGGTTTACAACGAGAGTTGAAAGAGCCTCGCCTTCAACATCTTCTGCGATAAGAAGAAGTGGCTTGCCTGACTGTGAAACCTTCTCAAGTATTGGCAACAAGTCAGCGAGCGCAGAGATCTTTCCCGCAGAGATGAGGATGTAAGCATCGTCAAGGACTGCTTCCATACGATCTTGATCGGTAACGAAATATGGAGAGATATAGCCCTTATCGAACTGCATA
Source organism: uncultured Candidatus Planktophila sp. (assembly GCA_937975715.1). GTDB lineage: Bacteria > Actinomycetota > Actinomycetes > Nanopelagicales > Nanopelagicaceae > Planktophila. The sequence continues at coordinate 5,178 of CALJUA010000003.1, read as the reverse complement.
CCTTCTGCGAATTCGAGCTCGAGAGCAGTTGTTGACGCCTCTTCTACAGTGATAACGCCATCTTTGCCGACCTTCTCCATCGCTTCAGCAATGAGTTCGCCGATCTCGCGATCCTTTGCAGAGATAGTTGCAACGTCAGCCTTTTGAGCCTTGTCGTTAACAACTGTTGCATTCTCGCGAAGGCGTGCAGAGACTGCTGCGACTGCTGCTTCGATACCAAGCTTGAGATCCATTGGCTGTGCTCCAGCTGCAAGGTTGCGAAGGCCTTCCTTCACCATTGCCTGTGCAAGGACTGTCGCTGTTGTCGTTCCGTCACCGGCAACATCGTTTGTCTTTGTAGCAACTTCCTTCACGAGCTGTGCGCCCATGTTTTCAACTGGATCTGAAAGTTCGATTTCCTTTGCGATTGTGACGCCGTCATTTGTAATCAACGGTGCACCAAAGTTCTTTGAGATAACGACGTTACGTCCCTTAGGGCCGAGCGTTACCTTGACGGTGTCAGCAAGAATGTTGACTCCGCGTTCCATTGAGCGACGAGCTTGCTCGTCGAATTGCAGCATCTTTCCCATAAGAGTCTTAGCCCTTACTTCTCGACGATTGCGAGGATGTCGCGTGCTGAGAGCACGAGAAGTTCTTCGTTACCTGAGCGAACTTCTGTTCCTCCGTACTTGCTGTAAAGAACAACATCGCCAACCTTGACATCCATTGGGACGCGGACGCCATCATCGAAGCGGCCTGGGCCTACTGCAACGACAGTTCCTTCCTGTGGCTTCTCCTTAGCTGTATCAGGGATAACAAGACCTGAAGCTGTTGTTGTCTCTGCCTCATTCGCCTTAACGACGATGCGATCTTCTAGTGGCCGTAGTGCCATGGTGTATCTCCTCTATAGGTAGTGAGTTTTGAGCGTGCCAAGGGGAATTAGCAGTGTCCCCTTGAGAGTGCTAAATCTAGCCCTACAGGCTTACGCGTTCAACCTGGAGGCTGGAATCAGCGTCAAAGGCTCCTTCGGTGGCTGGTCGGCCGGCTGAGACCATCAGTGAGCCTAGGGCGGCGACCATCGCCCCGTTATCGGTGCATAGAGCCGGGTTTGGGATCCGAAGCTGGATACCAGCCTTGGCACAGCGCTCGGTGGCGACCTCACGAAGGCGTGAATTTGCCGCTACTCCCCCGGCGATCACCAGTGAATCAATTCCGGATGACTTGCAGGCGGCAAGTGCCTTGAGCAATAGAACATCAACGACCGCCTCTTGGAAAGAAGCGGCAATGTCTGCGCGAATATGTGAAGGTGTTTGTTCGATGTAACGTGCAACGGCTGTCTTTAAACCTGAGAAGGAGAAGTCATATGGACGAGTTTCCCAATCGCTCTTCATGGTCAATCCTCGTGGGAATTCAATCGCCTTCGCATTGCCGTTGCGTGCTTCGCGATCAATAGCTGGACCGCCAGGAAAACCTAGGTCGAGTATGCGTGCAATTTTATCGAAAGCTTCGCCCGCGGCATCATCCATCGTTGCGCCGAGTTTTGTAATTGAACCGGTGATGTCATCGACTTGAAGAAGTGATGAATGTCCGCCACTTACTAAAAGCGCAATCGTTGGGTCCGTTGGCAAATCATGAGTCAGGTAATCAACTGATACATGTGCTGCTAAATGGTTGACGCCATAGAGCGGCAGACCAAGACCTTGCGCCAGACCTGACGCCGATGCGGTTCCCACAAGAAGTGCTCCAACTAAACCAGGACCTGCGGTAACAGCAATCGCATCGAGCTCTTTCAATGAAATCTTGGCATCTTTTACCGCCCGTTCAATACTTGGCAAGATTGCTTCAAGATGGGCACGGGATGCAATCTCGGGTACGACGCCACCGAAGCGAGCATGTTCATCCACGCTTGATGCAATTTCATTGGCAAGCAAGGTGCGACCACGAACAATTCCAATAGCGGTCTCATCACAGGAAGTTTCAATACCTAGTACTAGCGGCTCGCTCATGAGAGCTCCTTACGCATCACGTGCGCATCTTTACCTGGACCGTAATAATCCATACGCACAGAGATCTTCATGTATCCCAATGATTCGTAAAGCTTGATGGCTGACTCATTCGATAACTCAACTTCCAGCATCATGGCGCTGGCTTCTCGTTCAATTGCATATGCCTCAATCTGGCGCATAAACTCTTTAGCAATCCCTTGGCGGCGATAGGCAGGCAATACCGCAACGGTCAGGATGTCAGCTTCGATTCCTGGTGCTGGAACAAAGACCCCGCAATAGCCCACGATGGTGTTGCCATCTTCAGCCACTGACATGAAACGGGTGGTTGGAATGCCAGCAAACTCTTCTTTAAATTGTGAAGTGCTCCATGGTGAATACGGGAAGAGTTCCTTCTCATATGTTGCGAGCACAGGAATATCTAAGGCAATTGGCTGGCGGTAAGTAATCATGTGCGTTCCGCCGTTGGTACTGCATCAGGGCGGCGCAGATAAAAAGGTTCACTTTCGTTCTGCACTTCTGCAAGTTGTACAAGTGATGCAACGTTTGGATATAAATCAATAATGAAATCCTTAACTTCATCGGGTTTATTCACCGATGGGCCTTCTACTCTCTTGCCGCCTTCATAGCGCGCCCAGTAAATCTCTTTCCGGCGCGCATCGATAGCAACTGTGTAATCGCTCTTACCTGTATCTATTGCATCGAGTGAGCAGACTCCGATTACTGGAATTTCACGTGAAAGCGCGAAGGTGCGGGCAAAGGCAATGCCAACACGAAGACCGGTAAATGGTCCAGGCCCCATTCCGACCACAACCTGATTCGGTGCAGGATTATTAAGAAGAGCTTCTGCGACTAGGTCGCTGACAGCGCGCCCATGATCTGTTGCGCCTTCTGCAAAACTTTGAAAGAGAATCTTCTCGCCATCAACTAAGCCAACAATTGTGCGCGAGGTCGAAGTATCAATCGCTAGTGAGATAGTCATAGCTCAACCCCAATCCAGCGAGCACCAATTGGGGTAACGGTTACTTTGCGAACATCGTCGCTGCGATCAATCACAATCTCAAGGCGTTCATCGCTAAGTCGTGCCGACTCTTCCCCGCCCCACTCAATTACAGTCACTGACTCTTCTCGGGGTGAATCCAGATCAAGATCATCGAGATAGAGCGAGGCTTTTCCTGCTTCGAGCAATCGATATACGTCTACGTGAATCAAAGGCAGTGCTGCTTTATGAATACGAGAAATTACAAAGGTCGGCGAGGTGACATCCTCGATACCCAGCGCTGCCCCGACACCTTGAACAAAGACAGTCTTACCGGCACCGAGCGGGCCGTTGAGAAGAATCAAATCTCCAGCTTTACAGAGTGCACCAACCTGCTTGCCGAGTGTAAACATCGCCTCGGGGGTAGCTATCTCATGCACGGTCATAGTGGCGCTAAGAGTATTAGATAACTAGGTATTAGATGAATGCAGAAGGCCCCACACCGTGAGGTGCGGGGCCTTCGCATGAAGAACTAAGGCTTATTCGCCGTAGAACTTAAGGAGTGGAGCACGGAAGTTTGGATCTACGAGGAGACCCTTTGACTTACGTACAGCTGACATAGCAGCGCCATTCCAAGTGATTGTGCCTGTCTTGCTTGCATCTACAAGGAACTTAGCAACTGTGTTGAAGTTCGCTGTGGTAAATGTGCAGTGACCTGTTCCTGGAGTATTTGCCAATGAAGCAGGTGAACCTGCAGCATCAAACTTTGTCCAAGCCTTAGGTGTAACAGACCAGATGTTGAGAACCTTGCTCTTTGCAGCAACGTACGCACCACCGTTGTAAGAAGCAGCACGTGCAGCTTCCTTCTCAGACTCGTACTGCTCTACATACTTATCAACGATGCGCTGTGTAGCACCCGCTGGAGTAATTGCATCAGCAACACCTGTCATGAAGATAGTTGGAACGTTGATCTTGCCTGTAGTTGAGCCAAGCTTGTTCAACTTCGCAATAGCATCAGCGTTACCTGTGAAACGTGGTGATGCCTTGAGAACGCCGAGCATCGCTTCAATTGCTGTGTTACCTGAAAGGCCAGCATTGAAGATCACTGCTGAGTCTGAAACGCGAGCTGAGTAGTCAGTCTTTGTGTTATCAAAGAATGCTCCGCCCACCTGTGACTCAACATCGTGAAGTGCGAGAACTCCAAGTGCACCTGCGCTTGCACCATTCTCAAGTACTGCAAGCGCTGGGCTTACAGCCAATGGGAATGAGAGCTTAAGTGCACCTTCAGGACCTGAAACAGAGTCGAAGCTTGGTGACTGAGTTGGGATTCCTGCAGCAAGACCAAGAAGCAAGAGAGCTGAACGAGCAGGAATTCCTGCTGCGCCAAGTGCCTTACCTGCTGGTGATGAAGTTGATGGCCATGAATTAGCTGCAACTGGTGCGCTGATTCCTGCCTTGAGTTCTGCAAGGACGGTGAAGAACAACTTAAGGTCAGTCATTGCTTCTACATATCCTGCTGTACCTGCTGAGTAATTTCCACCCTTGATTGCTGGGTTGAAGAGAACCTTCGTTCCCCACAAGAAATCGCCCGCCATTGTGAGTTCAGCAGAAACGTTATCTGCCATACACAATGGAGCTGCAGCTGAGATCAGGTTTGGATACTTCTCAGCAAGTGTCTGAGTGATGATTCCACCGAGTGACTTACCCCAAGCAACAACCTTTGTAGTTGTTGTGAACTTCTTCTTGAAAGTATCAATCAGTTCAACGTTAGTTGCAACAGCTGCATCGAGGTTCCATCCCTGACGAGAGAAACCTGAACCCATGAGTGCAAAGCCCTGGCTGAGCAGGTACTGAGCTGGAGCCATATTTCCCTCAGATTGTCCTGGGGCTGTCTCAGGTGTATTTGTGACTGTGTAGCCACCGAAACCTGGGATACCTACTGGAACTGCAACGTTTGGACGGTAACCGTGTGACCAAAGGACAACTGTTCCGTTGAAGTTAGCAGGAACCTGCATTGCGTATGGAGCACCGTCAGAGGTTGTTCCCTGACATGACTGCATTGGTGACTTGCCATCACAGAGTGGACCAACAGCTGCAGCGTTAGCTGGAACCATTGCAAGTGTTGCAGCTACGAGTGCTGCAGCACCTACGAGTGATGTGAAGCGTGACTTATGAGAGATTCTCATTAGTTAGGTAGTCCTTTCGCTGGCATAGCTG
>CALJUA010000002.1 GCA_937975715.1 uncultured Candidatus Planktophila sp. | reverse complement strand
CCGGTGTTGTCGCACCCTTGTATTCCACTGCAATTCCGCCGAGTGGGTAATCCTTACGTTGTGGATGCCCATCCCAGTCATCTGGCATCAAGATGCGAGTAAGTCCTGGGTGTCCATCAAAAATAATTCCGAACATGTCGTAAGTCTCGCGTTCATGCCAGTTGTTTCCGCCGTACACCTCAACCAATGAAGGAATGTGTGGATCGGTCTCTGAAGTACATACTTCAAGACGAACGCGCTGGTTCTTTGTCATTGAAAGCAATGGATAGACAGCAACAAGTTCGCAACCTGTGCGATCTGGGTAGTGAACACCAGAGACACCCATGCACATTTCAAAGAGCAACTTGTCGCGAAGTACCTTTGCAACTTCAACGAGGCGATGCTTCTTGATGTGAAGTGTGAGTTCACCGCGATCAACAACGACCTTTGTAATTGCATCTGCGAAATCTGGGTATGCGCGCTCGAGATCATCTGCGAGCTGATCAAAGTAGCCACCAAATGGTCGCTCTGTTGAACCTGGGTTTGCAACTGTGCGAACTAATCCACCGTATCCCGATGTATCGCCAGTTCCGGCAACGCCGAACATTCCTTCTTGAGTCATTTACGCAAACATCCCTTCGTGTGGGAGGTTGCCAAGCTGGATAGTTGGTTTAGCCTTTAAAGCAGCTTCTTCAACTGCTTTTATGACTGCTTCACGGTTTGCACCGAGCTTGGTATCTGAAATCTGTTCATGCAATTTAATAATTGCATCCATCAACTGCTCTGGGCGTGGTGGGCAACCTGGAAGATAAATATCAACTGGAACAACGTGATCAACACCTTGCACGATCGCGTAGTTGTTAAACATTCCACCTGAAGATGCACATGCACCCATGGAGATAACCCACTTTGGCGCTGTCATTTGATCGTAAATCTGTCGAAGAACAGGTGCCATCTTCTGTGAAACGCGTCCTGCAACGATCATCAAATCTGCTTGACGAGGAGATGCACTAAAACGTTCCATTCCGAAGCGAGAAATGTCGTGCTTTGGTGATGAACCAAGCGCCATCATCTCAATCGCACAGCATGCAAGGCCGAATGTTGCTGGCCAAACAGAGCTCTTGCGCATATAACCTGCAAGACCTTCAACTGTAGAGAGAAGTACTCCGCTAGGTAACTTTTCTTCTAGGCCCATGGGCTAGTCCCATTCCAATCCGCCACGTCGCCAAACGTATGCATATGCAACGAAGACCGTTGCGATAAAGATTCCCATCTCCACGAGACCGAACAGTCCGAGCGCGTCGAATGTAACTGCCCATGGATAGAGGAAGACGATTTCAATATCGAAGACGATAAATAACATTGCAGTGAGAAAGTACTTCACTGGAAAGCGTCCGCCTTCGAGAGCTTGTGGTGAAGGTTCGATTCCGCACTCGTACGCCTCTTGCTTAGCGCGGTTGTAACGAGCTGGACCGGTAATAGCTGCGATGCCGACCGAGAAGGCGGCGAAGCCAAATCCAATCGCAAAGAGGATGATGATGGGCAGATATGGATTAGCGCTCACGAAAGGTAAGTCTAGGCGGTACTTTCAGTTGTTGAAATCGCTACGGCTTTACCGCCATGTGAACTGCGTCAAAGCCCTTCGGGCTTTACCGCCATGTGAACTGCGACAACTCCACCGGTCAGATTTTTGATAGTGACCTGAGACCACCCTGATTTCTCAATAATGGCAGCGAGCGCCGCCTGATCCGGCCAGGCCTTGATGGATTCGGCGAGGTATACATAGGCCTCTGGGTTGGAGGCGGTCTTCTTGGCGATCCAGGGCAGGGCGCTCATGAGGTAATTGGTATAAATGGTACGAAACGGACGCCAGGTAGGGGCCGAGAACTCAACAATGACGAGGCGCCCGCCTGGACGGACTACTCGAAGGGCCTCTTTGAGGGCAGACTCGGTCTTATGTGTATTTCGAAGGCCGAAGGAGATTGTGTAGAGATCAAATGCGTTGCCCTCAAAAGGAAGGTTGAGGGCATCGGCGAGCTGGAAATTCAGGTATGGGCGCTGCTTCTTACCGGCATCGAGCATTCCCTGCGAGAAATCAGCTGAGGTGACTTCAGCGCCAGCCTTGAAGAGGGGTTCTGAGCTCGCCCCTGGACCTGCCGCCATATCGAGAATCTTCATCCCTGGGCGTGGGTCGATGAGCTTGGTGACCTTCTTGCGCCAGCGCTTGGTCTGGCCAAGGCTCAAGAGGTCGTTGACCAGGTCATAGCGCTTTGCGACGCCATCAAACATCGCGGCGACCGCCTTTGGATCCTTGCTCATATCTGCGCGTGACATGTGGGTAGTCTGTCGCAAAGGTAGGCTTTGCTACAACTTTTATTTGAGTTTTAGGTCGAGGAGAAAAATGTCATCTACAGCAACACTTCGTTCAGCAGTTGCACCACGAAGCACCGCTCTGACACATGCTCTCTTTATCGTCGGTGGTGTCGCATTTATCTCTGCGATGGCTCAGGTTTCAGTTCCTGTTCCAGGTTCACCAGTTCCAGTAACAGGTCAGACACTTGCAGCGCTCTTAGTCGGTACGACATATGGCGCTCGCCTTGGATTTACAACCTTCGCAACGTATTTGTTTGCTGGAATTGCGGGAGCGCCAATCTTCGCTCCATCTGCAACATCTGCCAACCACGGCATTGATCGCGTTATGGGTGCGACAGGTGGATACCTCGTCGGAATGCTCGCTGCATCATTGTTGCTCGGCTACCTCGCAGATCGCAAAGCAGATCAGAAGTTCGTGACATCTTTTCCAGCGCTACTTCTCGGCGAAGTTGTCATCTTTGGAATTGGACTCGTCTGGCTTCACCAGTCACTCGGTATCACTTGGGCGAAGACTCTTGAATTTGGTTTTACGCCATTTATCATCGGTGAAATTCTTAAGATTGCAATCGTTGGAACATCTCTGCCACTCATCTGGCGCAAGATTTCCGCAACGCTTAATAAGTAATCTTATAAATGCCCTCACTAGTCCCAGTTACAACCAATCGCATTGGTTCACACCTGCCCCTTCTTCAATTACTGCCTGATAGCGCTCCATATTCATGGGTTCGTGGCGGTGAAGGGATTGTCGGCTGGGGCGAATATGCATCGATAAAGGTTTCAGGAAAAGATCGCTTCGATCAGGTACGCACTTGGTGGCATCAACAATTAGAGAGTTTCTCAGTATCAAATGCAGTCCATGGCAGCGGTACTGGCCCTGTTCTCTTTACTTCATTTAGCTTTGACCGCAATGAAGAATCAATTGCGGCAATCCCCCGAGTCATCGTTGGCAAAAAGAGTGAGAACTCTTGGATTACCTGGATTGGCAGTGATGCGCAGCCTCTACTTGCCGATGCTGCGCCAGAATATTCAGATCAAGAATTTCAATGGCACCAAGGCACTCTCAGTGAGCAACAGTGGGAGACTCGCGTTGCACAGGCGATTGCGAAGATTGATAAATCTGAAATCGATAAAGTTGTTCTCGCTCGCGATCTGATTGCAACTACCGATAAGGCGATTGATGTTCGTCCAGTTCTCAATAAATTGGCAGCCAACTATCCAGCTACCTGGGTCTTCTCAGTTGATGGATTGATTGGTGCAACTCCAGAACTATTGCTCCGACTTTCGCGTGGAATGGTGACATCACGTGTTCTAGCAGGAACTATTCCTAAGACCGGCGATGATGCTCGCGATCTTGCGCTATCAGGATCACTAGCACGTTCATCTAAAGACCTAGAGGAGCACGAGTACGCAGTGCGCTCAGTCGCCGAAGCGCTCGAACCATTCTGCTCTTCAACAAACGTTCCTGAAGCTCCCTTTGTATTGCACTTGGCAAATGTCATGCACCTTGCAACCGACGTCACTGGCGCGCTCCTTGAATCAAAGCATCATGTCGATGCCTTTGCACTTCTTAAGTCTCTGCATCCATCTGCTGCTGTCTGCGGAACGCCGCGCAATATTGCATTCGATGTCATCGATGAGATTGAAGGTATGAACCGCGGTCGATATGCAGGACCTGTCGGCTGGATTGATGCACGTGGAGATGGAGAACTTGGTATCGCTTTGCGTTCAGGCCAAGTAACCGGCAATGAGATTCGAATCTTTGCCGGCTGTGGAATCGTTGCAGGATCAGATCCTGAAGTTGAACTTGCTGAAAGCAATGCCAAGTTCAGTGCGATGAAATCTGCGCTCTAAATAGAGTCCATTGAAGAGTAGATAGCCTGCAAATTATCGGCATTACTCTCGCGGTCAGGAACGCTGACCACAACAAGTGATAGACCAACTACCGGCTTTGATAGTTCTGCAATGAGCTCTGATTGCTTTTCGACAGTCGAGGTCATCAATCCAAATGCTTGAGCAATCTTTGCAATATCGAGGTTATGCGGCGTTCCGAAGATAGTTTCAAAACCTTCAACCCCGCGATGTGGCAGAGTCGAGAAGATGCCGCCGCCATTGTTGTTGATGACAATAATCTTGAGATTGATATCTTCTTGATGAATAAGGCCCGTGATGTCATGAAGGAAGCTCAAGTCACCCAGGACTGCAATTGTTTCCTTGCGTTGCGACGCAATGCCGAGCGCAGTTGAAATATTTCCATCAATGCCGGCAAGGCCACGGTTTGCAAAGGTTTCTACACCGCTACGGGCAGCTGCAAAACCTTCGATATCGCGAATCGGGCGTGAAGATGAAACGAAGAGTGCAGTACCTGTTGGAATACCGACTCCGATTTCGCGTGCAACGAGGGCTTCTGACCAGATAGAGAGATCTGCAACTTTCTTGGCAGCGCGTGCTGAGTACTTCTTCCAGCGCTCTGCATATTCAGTGTCTGCCGGTTGAACTTCAACAACGGGAAGAGCAGAAAACTTTTGATCTGCAACGCGATCACTATCGACAGTCAGGATGCGTGGGTCAATCACGATGCTCTTGCGTGCAGTCGAAATCAATCGATTGATTGAACGAGACAAAGTTGTACGACCAATCACGACGACCGTATCTGGCACTAGCTCATCCGTGATTGTCTTTGAGGTCAAGAAGAGACTTGCATGTGAAAGAGCGTTGGGAAAAGAAAGTGGGTCTTCGGAAATAACTGGCCATCCGAGTGTTTGCGAAAATTCCTCAACATCTTTCACGCTCAAGCCACCGCGATCATGGCCGATTACTAATACTCCACGAGTGGACTTTGTATAGAAAGTGCCCGCCTCTTTCCGTGTGAAATCTTGTGGCGGAGTAACTGTGATTTTTCCAAGCCAATCACTCTCGTCATCCGGGCTCAGTGGCTCTGGAAACTGCACATTGATATGGACTGGGCCAGATTTCAGTGAGTTAAAGGGAAGCTCCATTGGGTAAGCCGGGCCTGATACATCTGCAAAGTAGCGGACAGCTTTTCCGAATATTCGTGCCTGCTCTGTTGTTTGATTTGCACCGGTTCGGCGCAACTCTGCTGGTCGATCTGCAGTAATAACTAAGAGCGGAAGATTTGAATGTGATGCCTCAAGTACAGCAGGGTGGTAATTAGCAACAGCTGTTCCGGATGTGCAGATGACTGGAACTGGACGACCACTTGCTTTAGCGATTCCAAGTGCAAAGAAAGCCGCCGTACGCTCATCAATACGAGTGTGCAAAATAATCAGGTTCTTCTTACTCGCTTCAAAGAGGGCGATGGTCAGTGGTGCATTGCGTGAGCCTGGAGATATGACGACATCAGTAATGCCCGCCTGAATAATCTGGCGGACAATTGAACGCGCAAGCGTTGTGGAGGTATTCATTAAATTCCAAGTTCCTTCGCGCATCGCATGGCGCGATTCTTCCACCATTCGTAGCGATCTGGCGCCACTTCAAGGCCTTCGAGATTTACCTCTAAGGATTTCAGTGCAATCGAGCCATTGGTAATAGGAAGTGAAGCAACATCCTTGGATATCAATGAACCTGTCGCCAAGCCGCAATCAAAAGAGAGGTGCTCAATTGATGCAGCGAGCTCGAGGCCATAGGAGATTCCCACTGCACTTTCAAGAGCGCTAGAGACAACAACTGGCATTCCGTGGTGTGCAGTGATTTCCAGGCAGCGAGTTATTCCACCAAGTGGCTGAACTTTAAGCATCACATAATCTGCAGCACCGTTAAGGTCTACCGCAAACGGATCGACTGCCTTTCGGATAACTTCATCTGCTGCAATCATGAGATTGAAATCCGCACGTGACTTTAATTCACGAAGTTCTTCAATAGTTGCGCATGGTTGCTCAACGTATTGAATCTCCCCAATTTCATCGTTGATGGTGGAGAGGTTCTTGAGTGCATCGTCTACCGACCAGAGACCGTTCACATCTAATCGGATTGCTGCACTAGGGCGCAATGCGCGAAGCAACTGAAGGCGAATGAGATCCTCGTTGAGGTTCTCCCCCACTTTGACTTTAAATGTTGCACACCCTGGATAGCTCTCAATGATTTCTTTAAGGCGATTGCCGTCGGTAATCGCAGGGATGGTGCCATTTACTGGAATTGCGTCACGAAATTGCTGCGGCCTTGGTTGTGTGGCCGCTTCAACTGCAGACGCTAGCCAACGTGAAGATTCTTGATCGTCGTACTCGAGAAATGGTGAGAACTCTGCCCATCCATATTCGCCCTGAAAGAGAGCAACTTCCCGCACCCTGACCCCACGAAAGTTTGTCTTCATGGGTAGCGCAACAACGCGCAAGGTAGAGAGAAGTTGATCAAACATATTTACGGACGCTTAGGAAACTTTCCAAAGTCAGGCTTGCGCTTCTCTTTATATGCATCGCGACCTTCTTGTCCCTCTTCACTTAAGTAGAACAAGAGCGTTGCATCCCCGGCGAGCTGTTGGATTCCTGCAAGGCCATCATCTGCCGCGTTCATGCTCGCTTTCAAAAGACGAAGTGCCATGGGGCTGTTCTGCAACATCTCGCGGCACCAGGAAACTGTTTCAGCTTCCAGCTCTGCAAGTGGAACGACTGTGTTGACCAATCCCATTTGGAGCGCTTCTTGTGCATCGTATTGACGTGTCATAAACCAAATTTCACGAGCCTTCTTCTGGCCAACGTTACGTGCCAGAAGTCCAGAGCCGTAACCGCCATCGAAAGATCCCACCATCGGACCTGTCTGCCCAAACTTTGCATTATCTGCAGCAATAGAAAGGTCGCAGACCACATGAAGTACATGTCCTCCACCGATTGCCCAACCAGCAATCATTGCGACAACAGGTTTTGGTGTGCGGCGAATCTGCACTTGAAGATCTAAAACATTGAGGCGACCCATACCTTGCTTACCAAGATCGTCATCACCAACATAGCCATCATCGCCACGAACGCTGATGTCGCCGCCAGAACAAAATGCTTCTGTGCCTTCACCAGTAAAGATGATGACTCCAACCTCAGAGTTATCTCGCGCTAAGTCGAATGCTTCCTTCAACTCAATAATTGTCTGTGGGCGAAATGCGTTGCGGACCTCTGGTCGATTGATCGTAATCTTCGCCATTCCATCGGCGGTCTCATACTTAATATCGGTGAACTTCTCGCCTCCACGAGCTGTTGCCCATGCTGGGATGCTGCGGTCACCAAAATCACGCTTAATCGGCTTGCTCACGATTCCTCCATTGTTGAGTACGGGCGATAGCCTACGCGGGCAATGGAGCAAAACGCACAACGAGAAGTTCGCGCAGTCGATTCCGCATGGAGCCTGAGCGAGTTAATGGCCCGTATCGCAAAGGCCCTTGTCTCAGATGGACCCGCTCTTGCTCTCAGCCCAATCTCTGCTGAATCAGTTTCGTCGCGCACTGCGCTGGTTGTAACAACAACCGGCAGTTCGGGAGCACCAAAAGAAATAGCTCTCTCAGCATCTGCTCTTCTGACATCAGCGAGGGCTTCCAATAAATACATTGGTGCTGAATTTGGAAATACCTGGTCTCTCCTTCTGCCCCTCAATCACATAGCTGGGATCAATGTTCTTATTCGCTCTCTTGAATTAGGAACAACTCCCACTGATCTCATTGGCTACGAAGGAAAATATCCCAAGGTTGATTTCACGGCGATTGTTCCTACACAGCTCTACCGCGCACTACATGGAGACGAGAATCTTCTCGAGCACTTAAAGAGTGCGCGCGCAGTATTGGTAGGTGGCGCAGCGCTGACTGCGCAGCTTCGTTCACAAGCAGAATCTGCTGGAATCAATCTCATTGAGACTTATGGATCGACCGAGACTTCTGGTGGTTGTGTCTACAACGGAACTCCGCTTCAAGGCGTCGAAGTGAGAATTGCTGAAGACTCAAGAATTTTGATTAAAGGAAAGATTCTTGCCAACAAACTCGCAGATGACAATGGTTGGTATGCAACCTCTGATTCTGGTCACTTTGACGGTGAAAGGCTAATTGTCGATGGTCGTATCGACGACATCGTTATTACCGGTGGCGAGAATGTTTCACTCACTGCTATCGAACGTGTAATTCTCCAAACTTTCCCCGATATTCAAGTAGCGGCATTTGCCGTTCCTCATTCAGAGTGGGGTCAGGCAATTCATTGCGCACTTGTAGGTGCACCACGTGAGATTGAGGGGCAAATCCAAGAAGCGCTGCAACGCGAACTTGGCGCAGCCGCTAAAGCAAAAGCTTTTCACCATCTCGCAGAATTACCATTGCTCGGAATCGGCAAGGTAGATAAGAAGGAGCTCGAAAGGATTGCCAATGAATAAATGGATTATCGGAGCGCGTCCGCGCACGCTACCTGCAGCCGTTGCACCCGTTGCGGTCGCCACAGCCTTAGCAGCATCTGATGCATCCGCTCTGCCTGCGCTCTTGGCACTTCTTGTCAGTCT
>CALJUA010000001.1 GCA_937975715.1 uncultured Candidatus Planktophila sp. | reverse complement strand
TATGACAAATAAAGACCCTGAAGTTCGTACTGAAGAAACTCCAACCGAGCAAGTTTCAACTGAAGAGGTTTCAACTGAAGAAACTCCTGTTGAGGAGCGGGTAATTGATCCGGAGCTTGCACGCGCACAACTACAAGATCGTATTGAACGTCTCACTCATGGTAAGCATGCTGTAGTTGGACGTGAATTATTCGATACTATGTATGCTGAACTACAAGATGCTGCAACGGTACTAGGTCTTGAGATTCCAACACAAGACGAAATTCGCGCAATTCAAAAAGTTCGTTCACAACTTTATTCTCGTAAAGTAATGGATCTTAATGAATACGAGCTTGCATCTACTGAGGATTTGCTCAGCGCACTTATGTATCATGGTCAGCTTATGCCAGATGTATTTGGTAATCTATTAAATTCTGTTCGTGATGTAGTTGATAAGATCAATGATGTCACACGCGGAATTGAGTTCCAAGTTCGTGTTGGTTCAAAAATCTCCAAGACAACCAAAGATACACTGGCACAGTGTGATCGTTGCTTGGATGATGCCAAGTCTCATCTACGTGGTCTGATGAATTGCTCTGATGACGAAGAGATGGGTGGAATGAATGATAAGGCAAATTCAGTTGAGAATGCGGAGCAGGAAGTCATCGATGATATTGCAGAGCGTGCAGCGAAGCTCGTTCGTTCACTTCGTGGCGAACCAGAACCAGTTGCTGAGCCGGTTGTTGATCTAGATGAAGTTGCTCGTCGTATTACACATCTTCGTCAGACTGTAATTGACAAGAATGCAGATGCAGTTTCTGCAACTACGAAGTCAACATATATTCGCGAATTATTGCAAAAAATTATTGATTCAGAGAAATAAAATTTGACACGCCAATAATTAATTTGCAATTATTAGATCATAGACGGTAGTCAGCAACTTCTTTGCAATGATTACAACGTCGAATGATTACTAAGGATAAAATGATTCTAATTAAACATTCACATATTTTCGGTCGTGACTGGCCGAGTCACGACGAGCGATAATTCGCTCCAAAGGAGTTGATGTATTATGTCAGACGCACTTAAGGTAAATCCAAAAGAAAATCTACACCCCATCATGGAGGCACTTGAGGCAATCGAGTGTGCTCAGCGTGATATTAACAAGAAGCTTGACCTTTCAGACGAGGAGTCTCGTGCAGAAGTCGCAACAGTCAAGAATGCAGTTGCAGAGCTTCGTGCTCAGTGCGACGCACTCGATAAGCGTCTAGGTAAAGGTCAGAAGGTATACGAGGCCGAAACAAAGGATAAGACTCGTGGTCTTTATCACTTTGGTCGTTGCATCACAGAGGCATGGCGTCTCCGTGAATATGGCAAGGTTTCCGATGATTTCGATCAGCTACAACGCGATATTTCGTCAGGTGGTGGTCAGAAGGAAACCGTTGGTTCAGCAACCGGTGACGTTCTCGTTCCGACAATTATCTATCCGGAAGTTGCTCGTCTAATCGGTGAAGCTTCAATTATCCGTCAGATTGCAACTGTCATCCCAATGAATACTCTGACAATGAAGCTACCTGTTAAGGGTTCTGGTCCTACAGTTTCATGGCCGAACGAAGGTGTTGCTCCCGCAAGCCAGACTTCAGTCGTATTCACAGACAAGACTCTTACAGCTAAGACCATGATGGCTCTTACTGAGATCACATCAGAACTTACTGAAGATTCAGTAATTGCTATTGAGCCCATGTTAGCTAAGCTCTTCGCAGAAGCTGTAGCTCAAGAAGAGAACCAGAAGGCGTTCTCAGCAACAACAATCTTCACTGGTGTTGGTACCGATAGCAACACAACTCTTATCTACTTCGGTAACTCACAGTCATCTGGTATGCGTCAGTTCTCTGATATTACCCATCAGGATCTAGTACGTCTCCAGTTCTCAGTTGATTCGAAGTGTGTACATAAGGGTTCATTCGTTCTTGGTTCTGGTGCATTCCAGAATATTGTTGGTATGAAGGACAGCCAAAACCGTCCTCTCTACGCAACAAGCTGGAACGCTCTACCACAAGTAGCAGGTGTTCCTGATCAGATTGCTGGTACACCAACTTCAATCATGGGTCGTCCCGCATGGTTGACAGACACGATGCCTTCGACATCAAGCAACATGCAGCTATTCGCTATTTATGGCGATTGGAGCAAGTTCGTATTTGGTGATCGTCGTGAGCTTCGTATCGATTGGTCAGATCAGGTCTTCTTCGAAGCTGGTAACTTGGCCCTTCGTGTTCGTGAGCGTATCGGCATGGTATCGGTTATTCCGTCAGCGTTCGCTCGTATCAAGACTGCACTATAATTCATAGTGTAGAATAAGGAAAAGAGGCTAGTTCGGATAACCGGGCTAGCCTCTATTTCTTTGTAACCAAAATAAGGAGTATCAAAATGGTTAATGTAACAAGCACAAATGAACAAAAGGTTAAACTTACCGCTGCTCCCGTAACTGCAGCAGGTCATCCCGCACCGCTCGATGGCGCACTCGTCGTTGAGGTAGTTTCCGGTGAAGGATCATTCTCTCAAGACCCTGCCGAGCCTCTTTCCTTCTATGTAATCAGTGGTGATAATGCTGGTGTAACCGAGTACAAGATTACAGCAGATGCCGACACAGGTGCCGGTGTTGTCACGATTGAAGAGCATGTGGTTTATGAGGTAACTGCAGCACAAGCAGCAGGATTCGGTTTCGTAGTTTCTCCTGCAGAAACGAAGTAATAAATGACTGCCGTGGAGTCAGCGATCAAAGAGATTGAAGACGCGCTTGCTGTTATTCAACCTCAACTAGAAGGTCTTCGCGACTTCGATCGTCTAAATATCGACCCAGATACACATACGTTAGTGCAAACCGCAATTGTAGACTTCGACCGCCGGGTTCAACATCTACTTTTATCTAAAGCGACTCTGGAAGCACTAATGGCTGATAACTATCCCGAAGTACCTGTACGTGAAATTCCTCAGAATTCTTATCGGGATCTCAAAGCAAATGTGGATACAATTCTCGCAGCATTTGGGAAGTTTACTCCTAATGAGGCGGCGAATCTTAAAATCATTTCGGATTCACCCGAACCGAAGTAAACCAAGGAAGGAGGGGGCAACCCCTCCTTCTTATTTTGGAGGATTTATGGAAAAGAAAAAGGATCTAAAAGATCTAAAGAAGAAAGTTGATCGTAAACCTACTGGTGAAAAGACAAAAGGACTTTCATTCCCTGTACGTCATGGAAAACTTGGCGCAGTAGTTACGCGATAATAAGTCATAGATGACTTAATAATTCTTGCCTTTATTTAGATAGAGAGTAGATTAGAAATATGAAGATACAATGGGCAGTACCATTTCGTTTTATTGGTGGCAACGCAGCGGGATACACCGGATCATCAATTAATCTCAGAAAAGCGTTACAGGAAATTGGTGTTGAGATTACCGATTCCGCCAAGACAGTAATCCATTATTGTCACCCCTCCGACTGTTTTCCCGTTAATGGTAAAAGAAATGTTTTGTTTACCATGTATGAGAGTAAACCAGTACCGGAAATCTTTAAAACCAGATTCAAGCAAATTGATGCTATTCTAACTCCTACCAATTTTTGTAAAGATCTGTTTGAACCATATCGTGCAAAAAAACCATTACTGGTGAGTAAACTTGGTTTTGACAATACAATTTTTACTTATACAGATCGTCAATGGGATATGACCACACCTTTTCAATGGTTATGGCTCGGTTCTCCAAATGGCAGGCACGGTTGGGGACAAGTTGTTCGTACTTGGAGTAATCTATTTGCGGACAAATCCTTTTGTCATTTGATGATGAAAACTTCTTCTGAAACAGGAGAAGGACATCTTAAACATATCGGTAATATCACATTTGATAATCGGATGTATTCATTTGAACAGATTCGAGATTTATATCACACTGCTCATGGATTTCTTCATCCGGTTCAAGGTGCTGGTTTCTCTCTTCCAATCGCAGAAGCGATGGCAACAGGACTTCCAACCATCGCTACTAGTTATGGTGGGCAAAGTGACTTTTTTGATTCACAAGTTGGATGGATAGTTAAACATCAATTCAAACATATTCCGATGACAAATGGTGATACTTTTGTCGCGGCGTGCGCTGACACTACCGACCTTGGCCGACAGATGTTAGAGATCATGGACGATTACCCAGCGGCGTTAGAGCGTGCCAAGCGAGGTGCCGACCGCATGCACACGAAATGGACGTGGCAGAATGCCGCAAGGCAACTCGCAAAGAACTTGGAACGTCTCGGTTATGACGATTAGATCATATTGAAAAGACTCAAGATTCTCCATTGCCTGCCCGCAAAAAAGGCGCTATTCTGAAGTCGTTGATTGGGTGTGTGGCTGTTCTTTAGGCATTCAACACGGAGGTGTGGATAGTGGAAGAGAGCGGTGTAAGAGTCAAGGAAATTCGGCAAAGCTTAAACTTAACTCAGGAGGAATTCGCACATCGAATCGGAGTGACAGTTAGTACAGTCAACCGATGGGAAAAACTGAAGAGCAAGCCACATAAGGTTCTGATGCGAACCATCGAAAACCTATCTACCGAAAACGGAAACTGAACAACACGTCAAGCCTATATCGTGTGTTGATTTTATAGTGGAAGTAAGATATAGGTAATTCTTCACCCGTCTGATCAACGGAATAAAATCAACTATAGTTTTCGGGAGCCCGATGCGGGTTAGAGTAATCCTCTGACCTTCATCGGGCTTTACTTTATGCTGAATTGGTTTAGAATGCTGGTATGAATATCGTTGGTCTTCTTACTACATGGAATCGTCCCAAACTTCTTCAGCAATCTCTAAAGCATATTGAAAGAGAGTGTGCAGATGTAGGAGCACAATTGGTAATTGCTGATGATCAGTCAGATAATTATCAAACTCTAAAGATGCTTGAGGAAGCAGAGAAGCGTGGAGCTATCATCATCAAGCGTCCATACATGCGAGAGCAAGGGCAGAATCCCCATTACTTGGTTGGTTTGAATGCACAGTTTGCATTCTTGCATTGTGTCAATAAGCTCAATGCGGACTTAGTATGTAAGTTCGATGATGATATCGCTTTAATGCCCGGTGCATTTAGTCGTCTACTCTTAGCTCGTGAGCAAGCTCTTGAAGATGGACATAAGGTTCTCGCTACTTCTGGAATTAAGGGAATGTGGGAACCGTTGGTATACGCACCGGAAGGTCGTGCCTATCGCATCGTAGCGACTCCCTGTGCTGCGATGTGTTTGTATGAGAAGGAAGATCTACGAATTTGTTTCAGTGAAATCTCATCGGGTACCATTGCAACGAATGGTTGGGACTGGACAGTTGTAAACGAATATCGTAATAAGTGGAAATCAGATCATATCTTTATTTCTACTGCTCCCGGTTCTGTTTGCTATCACGCAGGACATACCGGCGTACATGTAGCTAACATTGATATCAATAAAGATTATGAGGGTTCGTTAGAAGGTATTTATAGTGAATAATAGATTTCATATAGGTGAAAAATACGATAAAGTTACGATAATAAATTTTGATCATTCTGGATCTAACAATAGACGAATGGCTATTGTTAGATGTGAATGTGGTGTAGAGTATAAATTACGACCACATTTATTAATTATAAATAAAACGAATAACTGTGGATGTTCACCAAGAGGTTCTTATTTAGGATCTGGAGAATTATCTGGTTCTTATCTTCAAAAAGTTCGTCTTAACGCAAGACGTAGAAATATTATATACAATATAACTCCGGAATATCTATATAACTTATTTCTAAAACAAGATGGGAAGTGTGCTATTTCCGGAATTCAATTATATTTAGTAAATAAATATACTAATTACACA